>DATMYA010000096.1 GCA_035561135.1 Clostridia bacterium | reverse complement strand
CGCCCAAAGCGGACCGCAGTGGGCAACCTTGTATTCGGAAGGGAGGGGCTACAGCCTCCTGGCGGTGAAGACGAAGCCGATGGAGCAGAGCATGCAAGCGGCGACCGCCGATGGCTGGGCCCAGCAGATCAACCAGACAGGCCGCGTCTCCATCTACGGGATCAACTTCGATACGGGTAAAGCGACCCTAAAGCCTGATTCAGAGAGCGTTCTGACCGAGATGGCTGCCCTGCTCCAGAAACAGCCCGAATGGTTCATGCTCGTCGCCGGCCACACGGACTCGGTCGGAACCGATGCGGTGAACATTCCGCTCTCACGGCAGCGCGCGGAAGCTGTCATTACCTATCTTGCGGGCAAAGGCATTAACAAGGCTCGTCTCACCGCCGCCGGCTTCGGTGCACAGAAGCCGCTCGCGGACAACGCCACAGAAGAAGGGCGCGGTAAGAACCGCCGCGTCGATCTCGTCAAACTCTACTGAGCTGATCTTCAGCCGGTGATCGGGGCCAGGAGTCGAGTTCCTGGCCCCGCTCGCTCATCGTTGGCGGTCGCGGGTCCCCCCGCTTCCCACCCTCCGCAAATCCGTGGTAAACGACGATCGCAACGAATACTGCGCTGCTACACCGGCAGAGAAGCCGGATTCCGGCAACTAGACTCACCGACAAACGAATCGGGACGGCACCCTGGTTCTTCCTTGAATCGGAGCGCTCCGTATGAAATACTCAGTTCCGGAGGCTCGTATGGCGAGTTCCTTCTCCTACGCGACAGCCGCCTTGGCCGTGTTCTCCTTTCCTATCGCCCCGCAGCAGTTGGAGGTCGGGAAGCCCGCGCCCCCATTGAGCCTTGAGCGGACGATACCAGCCGCACAAAACTTGACTTTGGAATCTTTGAAAGGCAAGCCAACGGTGATCGAGTTCTGGGCAACTTGGTGCGGGTACTGTATTCAGGAAATCCCGCATCTCAACGCACTCGCTGACAGATTCCGGGATGTCCGGTTCTTGTCAATTACTGATGAGCAGTCTTCGACCGTCGAGCCCTTCCTGGCTAAGCGGCCGATCTCGGGGGAGATTGGTATAGACCGCGACGGGTCCACGTTCAAGGCATACGGTATTGAGGGTAGGCCGCAAACCGTGCTTGTGGATAAGGACGGCGTGGTGCGTGGCATCCTGTACCCGACTCAACTCACAGCGGCGGTGTTGGAGAACTTCATTTCGGGCCGACCGCTGAACCCTACTCCACTCCGTCGCGGTCTCCGGATTTTGGAGGAGAACACCACTGAGCCGCTCTTCGCGGTGATTCTGCGTCCGGCAACCAAGAAGGGTGGGAACTTGAACCTGAACCCTGGCTACGCGCAGGGCGAGGGACTCACGCTCCGGAGGATTCTCACATACGCTTTCTCGACTTACGAAACGCGACTAGAAAGCTCGTCCGATCTGCTGGACACACGCTACGACTTCTGTGTTTCGATCCCGCAGGGCGGCAATGATGAGCCGCTCTTCCTGCGCGAAGCGCTCCAGCGTGCGTTCAGGCTCAAGTTCCACTGGGACAAAAGGGAGGTTGACGCTCTCGTCCTCACGGCGCCAAACCCGAAGATGCCCGAACTCAAATCGCTGGGTCCTACCATGTTTACCTTCGTCCTCGGCTTGGAATGGAGACTCAAACGCTTCGTGGTGGATGAGACCGGCCTCCGTGGATATTACAGATTCGAACAGCCACCGGATGATGAGCGCATCGAGCAGTTCCTCAAAGACAATCTCGGCCTCCAGCTATCGCCCGCGAAACGGACGGTCGAGATGCTCGTCGTGGACTCGTTGGAACTGCCCGAAGTCGGCGCGGCCCTGCCGGGACGATAGATTTGCGGCGAAGTCGAACGCGCTCGGGCATCGTGATCGGTTTACGGGCCATCCGGGAGTTGGCCGCTTCGGCGTCAAGTTGCCGGGAAACGCCCATTTTTAAGAGTGCAGCACAAAATAGAGTCTGATCGAACGGCTTATCAGCAACCGCACTCACTCATACCGCAGCGCCTCAATCGGATCCATCCGCGCGGCCTTGATCGCAGGCAACAGGCCTGCTACCAGCCCCACAGCCTCCAGCATCAGCGTCGAGGTAAGCACCGCGAAGGTCGAAATGCGCAGGTGGATGTCTCCCGTGCCGCTATTGTCCTTGAATAGCGGGCCAAGCAGGGGCAGCGTTTCTAAAACGCTGGTCACCCCGTAACCTGCCGCC
>DATMYA010000095.1 GCA_035561135.1 Clostridia bacterium | reverse complement strand
TTACTCCCCCACCTACTGGTTCCGCGTCATGCGGGCGCAACAACTGCTCCAGATCTGGCGTGACGACCCAGCCGGATTCCGCGCCCTCGCCGAGGAGTACCGCGGCCAGTTCGGTAACGCGCTTCGCGCTCCTCACCGCCTGTCCGTCTGGCTCAAGGGCGGCGCCGTGGTCCACCACACCGTGCAGGACGGCGACGTGGGCGACCGCCTCGTCATCGCCCCTGACAACCCTGAATACCTCGGCTACACGCTGCGCGTTGAGTCCCCCGCGGCGGCTGTGCATACGGAAGCCTATCTCCGCGCGTCACCGGCCGCCCTCGGCGCCCTTGCCTATATTGCCTTCGAAACGCGCCGCATGCTGCAGTGTCTCGATCCGGGCGGGAAGTTTCGTCCGCTGGAAGTGGTTTCACTGGTAAAGCCCATCGAAGAGCACGACCGACTCGGCGGTGCCAAAGATCCCGAGTTCCTGGCTCACGCGACCGGCGAAGTGTTCGATATCGACGCCTCCCCCCTCTCCAGTACAGAGCGGGAGGCCCTCGACTTCGTGCTCGACGACTTGGGCTGGAACGGTTACCTGGGCTTCGTCCGGGAAGCGCCCGGCAGCAACCGAATCCACATCGGCCCGTCACCCGCCAGCCGCGAGTTCTTTACGCGCGTCTTCGAGGAAGCTTCCGGCGGCTCCCAACCGCCCCTCTCCGCCACCGCGCCGGGCTCCCTTTCGCCCGCGAGTACCTCCCAGCGCGACTGACGTCCCAAGCTAGTTTTTTGTCAGCTAATTACATGCGGCAGATCGGGATCTGCCCGGGGTTCCCCCTGGGCCGGGAGGAGCTATCCGCAATCTGAAAGCGTCGAACCCACTTGGGCGCGGTTGTCCTGAGACTTCACAGCTAGCCCACCTTCCCAGCGATACCCTTCAACCGGGACTTAAGGCGCCGGAACTGATCCTTACTCATTCCGGCTGCATTCTCTGACTCCACATTGGTTTGGCCGTGAACGTAGAAGTTTATCAGCGCAGAACGCTGTTTCTCATTCAAGTCCATTAAGCATCGGGGGAGTGCGGCATGGGGTTTCTTGCGTCGCCGTTTCGCCCCTTGCGCAGCTTGCGTAGTGACGTGACGCGCCGCAATTGCCACAATGCGCGACGGCCACGCATCAACTGATCGCCGTCTTGCTTCACGCAAGTCCAGGAGAATCGCTTTGGCGAGATCGTCGTCGTGCCTGTGTAGATGGTGATAGATGTAGGCCCGTATGCCTGGGAGTGAGACAAGACGATCAACATCGCCGGATGCGTCCGTACTGGCCGCAACCCCGTCCCTATCCCTCACCTTCGCGAACCGCGAGGCACTGGGTGAATCGGAACTGAACATCAACTGGGAAGTCCTTCACGCGCGCGCGGAGCCGCCTGAAATATCGGACCGAATTACAACGTAACTTCGGTAGAAGATGCGAAATGCATTCGCATTTTATAAAGCAAGGCTCTCATACTCCCCGGAGGTACTGCAACCGCTCGATTCTCCACTAGTACTAGCGGTACTCTTCTTGGAAGCGGCCGGATTCCCCTTGCCCCAACCCCGTCCGGCACAGGGTCTGTCTTCCCACGGCGGCTGGCCGCAAGAGCAACCGGGTCATGCGCAGGATGCGAGCAAGGCGGTATTGCTGACCGGCGTTTGCAGGCGCCGCTTTGGTGTGGCGGCCCGGCGCTGAACCTTGTCAGCGAGGCGCGCCTTGGCGCGTGACTTCAACAGCCGGAACTGCGTGTCGGTCAGTCCCATCTCCGCGCAAATTTCCTCTTTGGTTTCGTTCCTCAGATAAAACCTCGACAATATTTCGCGGTCGCGCGCAGAAAGTTTCCGCAAAATTGCCATCAGCATCTCAACACCCTGGCGGCGGATCAGATCCTGCTCGATACTGCCCGTTTTGTCAGGAACCGTCGTAAGAAACTCTCCGCTGCTGCGAACGCGAACGGCTTCCCTGATGTATGCGGCGACTTTGCGGCGGAGCACCGTCCGGATATAACCCATCAGGTACTCAGGTTGCCGGATGCCGCCACGCTGAATGGCCCGCACAACAGTTACATATGCGTCCCCTAATAGATCATCAACGTTCGCGAAGCCGACTTCTCGACCGAAGTACCAGCGGGCATTCGTCATCAGTGCGTGGAGCGCCTGCAACCCCTCGGGATCGCCCCTTTCTACTTTCAAGGCGAGAGCAGCGAACGGAGAGCACTGCGAGTCGCTTCCAGCATCGTTGGCACCGGGTATCATAAACCTTCTTGCTCTGTGGAAACAGGTTCGAGAAGATCTATTTTATAGAGCCGCCGGAATAAGAAAATAGCAGGCATTTCAAGAAAAGAATATCGTAAAATGCATTCGCGGGAAACTGGAGTGGACGGTGTGCGAGGAGTAGTACTTCTGGTACTGTGTTTGTCCGCCTTTGCTTTACGCGGGGCGTCGATCAGCTACTTCTCCTTCTCAAGCCGCCTCAGTGCATCCATAAGCTGCCGAGTTCTAACGACTTCCCCAGCGCACCGTGGGCAAACGAGGTAGTGTTCTTCAAAAATCCGGACTTCCTCCGGTGAAAGCTGATTCCGGCAATAGTCGTCCACAATCTCGCCGGGATCGGAGGGGCATCGGTCGGGGGAGAGTTGATAGTTCGCCATGTTCTTAATTCAAAGAAACATTTCGACAAATTTTAACTGAAACTTCTGTTCCGAATTCAGAACGAGTTTGGTTCTTTTCGGTCCGTTGCGTCGGTTGCGCTTTTCTTGCAACAAAAGCATGTTGTCGGTCCTGCGTTCCGTTTCCGGAACAGAATCAGGCAATTGGTCGGGGGGTAGGACCGGATCCATCATCTCATCAGAACCCAGACATGCGCAAGACAAGGCAGGTGCTGTCACATTAACAGCCGCGGCTGTGCCGGGAGCGATGCCGCATCGTGGCGCCCCACCCCTGCCAAAGGCGTGCGTCGGGTGTTCTCGATGCCGAACATTTTAGAGAGACGCTGAACACTATCGCCGTACTTGTACAAACGATGGCTTCTTTGATAACGCCGCGCACCGTCACCGCGACTCGGTTCCTGCGCAAGTTGCGTGGTGCCAGCCAAGCGCATCTTCTGCAAGCAGACGATGGCTCGTGCTATGTCACGAAATTCCAACAGAACCCACAGGGGCGGCGCGTCCTGATAAACGAACTGCTTTCGTGGCTTATCTTGGAACAGCTCGGCATTGCCTCGCCCGAGGCTGTGTTCGTCAATCTGACAGAGGACTTCCTGTGCGCCCAATCTGATGTGTATATCACTCTCCATCGTGGCCGATCCGCGGTTTATCCGGGGCGTCACTTCGGCTCTGCATTCCCTGTAAATCCGTCCAGCGATCCCGTCTACGATTTCCTGCCGGATGCACTGCTTCACAAGGTTCATAACATATGCGAGATTCTGGGCGCTCTGGTATTCGATATGTGGGTGTCGAATAGTGACGGTCGCCAAGTCGTGTTCTTCAGAAGCGAGGCACTGTGGGGTGCGTCAGCGTCCGAGGTCAGTGGGTATTTATGCCGTCTGATTGACAACGGGTATGCGTTTCACGGTAACGAATGGGCATTCCACGACTGCCCAGGTGGGCTGTTTCCCCGGCGCGCGGTCTACAGGTCGGTCGAGTCAATCAAAGATTTCGAGCCGTGGCTCGATCTGGCGATGAGCCTACCCGAAGACCCCCTTTGGCACGCTCTGGATCAAGTCCCACAGGAGTGGTTGAGGGAGGGAGAACCGGAACAACTTCAGCACCTAATATCCAGGCTGATCCGGCGCCAGTCAAGATTATCCGAATTGCTGGTTAGCGTCCGTGCTTGGCTGCCCGACGTGTTCCCAAAATGGACCGAGAAGACTGCGGTCGCCGTAGGATGATCCAGAGGCGTCGGCAAGCGGACTGCTTTACTGGAACCACGATCCGTGCCAGTTCCTCTCGACGTAGAGGCGTCAATCGGGCATTCTGATGGATGTCCACTCGTACCCCCTTGAACTGCTAAATTCGCCCTAACTTCAGCATCCAAGGTTCAGATCGAGTGGACAACCTCCGAGATTTCAGAGCTAGATCAGAGCGCGGCGGTCCGTTCCGCCGCGCTTCGTCCCATCCGGATGCAGTCCGGAATTCCAATGCCCTGGTAGGCATTGCCCGCCAGCGCCATGCCTGGAAAGCGGCTCATCCGCGACTCCAGTTCCGCCATCCGG
>DATMYA010000094.1 GCA_035561135.1 Clostridia bacterium | reverse complement strand
ATGGTCGCGCCCCGTGGAACTCGCCGCCGCCCTCACGGGTGACCGCCACATCGCGCGCTATGCCCGCGACGGCCGGTTGTTAGTGGTGTTCCGCGACACCACGCGCGAGAGCGCCACGAAGGGCGACTGGGTCGCGTGGGTAGGACGCTACGAGGACATCGTGAAAGGCCGCGAAGGCCAGTACCGCATCCGCCTGATGGACAACACCAAGGGCAACGACTGCTGCTACGCGGGCCTGGAGCGGCTGCCCGACGGCGCTTTCGTCACAACCACTTACGGCCACTGGACAGCGGGCGAGGCGCCGTATATTGTAAGTGTGCGGTTCACGTTGAAAGAGCTCGACCAGCGGGCAAGGAAGTAGTCCGGCGGGGGTGTTCCTGTGGCAGACGAAAGCAATCTCGATGTCCTGATTCGAACCGGCTTTGCAGATCCTGTCGCGATTGTTCTGGCGCAGAGTCTCTTGCACGAAGCCGGAATCCCTTTTTTCGCCATGGACCAGAATCCCGCGGCACGCCAGGAGAGCGGGAACTTTATCGGGTGGTGGACCATTCGCGTGCCGCGGGAAAGGGAAGCCGAAGCTCGCGAGGTCCTACGTAGCGTGCAAGAAATGAGATAGGTGGCGCACGGGCCTAAGATGGTGCGGGTGCACTAGCGATCAATCATTCATAGCGTGCTCAAGCGCGTCCTTGGCCTCAGTATATTGCTCAGCCGCTTGCTCCAGTTGACGCTTCGACGAGATCAGCCTCTCCAAGTGCGGCCACACATCGCACTCTGGTAGGTAGTCCAGCAGGTCGTGGACCTGGGACTCATTCCCGCTGACGATCTGGCTCGGATCTCCGGTCAGGATCCTTAGCTTATGTTCGCATAACTCGCCAGTAGTGCCATCCGCACACGAGCAGGCACCGGTTAGGTTGCATTCGTCGATTCGGAAGGTCACCCGGTGCGGGTTCCCGGCTATCCCGCGTGCAGTGAAAGAGAATGTCTCGGCCATAGTTATCCTACGAGAGAATTGATCCAGTGTTCCTCGGAGATTATCGCCAGCCGACCATACCGGCCCGCGTAGTCAATCGCGTTCTGAATTTTGGTGCCGTAGCTGCCATGCAGCCAATCCCGGCTTCCGAAGGTACCTATCACGAGATAATCGGTTTTTCGTGTTATCGATTCCGCACCCACTCCGCCGTGCGCCGTTATCTCTTTCATGAGTTTGCTCCGGCTGCCCCAAGCAAACCGGCCGGTAACGACGAAAACCCGGCCTTCGAACCGGACAGGTGGTGCCGGCCTTGTCAGCGGCAAACTCGCAGCGAGCGTCTCGAATGGCGAGTGGTCCGGAGCACCTACAATTTCGGAGATAATCGCCAGCAGATCCTCGCGTTCTTCATCATCGATGATGCCGTCTTCGAGAACCTGCCCAACACGGTCAAGAACTACATCGATCGGCCAGACGACGGACGCCTCCTGGTTCACCAAAAGCCACTCCGCGAGTTTCTCGACTTCACGCGGGGACACAATGTCATCGGCTACGATCCCGCGAAGCAGGCCTATCATTTCATCCGTCTTCCGGCGAATTCGCAGGGTTAGATTATACCAGTGGCTGAGGGGCTGTCCGTGGTCATCGGCGGCGACCGCGCGTCTGCCCTGGAGCGTCGCACCTAGTTCGGCTCGGAGCAGACATTCGATCTGGCGAATAACATCGTCTCTCGACCACGCACGAGCGAGCAAGGAGGGATACTCGGCCGCGGTTGCGGTCCAAGACCCGTCATCGTGGTGTGACAGAGTAACTGCTACGTGCATGCTCAGTCGGCCAGCATATCATCTTTCCGCCCTGGACGCCGTGCCCGGGTAGGCTGTCCTACACTGCGGATTGCCCCTGCTAAGGCCAGCTAACGACCACCACGCTACCGCTTCACCAACTCGACCCGCCGGTTCTTCGCGCGCCCGTCTTCGGTCCGGTTGTCAGCGAGGGGCTTCGTCTGGCCGTAGCCTGCCGCCGCCAAGCGATCGCCCGCAACACCCCTGCTCGCCAGTGCCGCGGCCACGCTTTTGGCGCGGGCTTCGGAGAGCTTCTGGTTGCTTTCCGGCGTCCCGACATTGTCCGTATGGCCCGCTACTTCCACCTTCAGGGCGGTCGCGGACGCGAGCATCCGGGCTACCTGCTCCAACTGCGACATGGAATCCTGCTGGATGGTGGCGGAATCGGTTTCAAAGTTGATGTAAAGAGCGATGAAGCCGTCCTGGTCCAGCTTTTGGCGGAGTTCGTTCACGGAAATGTCCTGTTTCATCGCCTCGCGCTCGACGACCCACAGCTCGTAGGACGCACCCTCGTCGCCCGACTGCACGAACGCCCAGGTCTCGTTTCCCTGGCCGCGCAGCTTTATCGTCGTTCCGTACAGGATGCAGTTGTTCCCTCTACTAATCGTCTCGTCGACAGTCGCTTTGCACCACCCCGGATACTCGGCCTCAATGGATCCGCCGGCCTTTCGGGCGGCATTCTGGAAGTTGCGCATGGTCTGGAGCGGACTCGGCTTGGTTGCGTCTTCATTCAACTCGTACCGGATGAAGAAGACGGGGCCTTCCAACTCGACGGATTTCGGCGTGTGGTTTTCCGCCTCCTCGGCAGGCGCGGGGCCTACCGGAACGCGCTTCAGGTCGAATTGCGAGTGCTCGCATTCCGAGATGTGGAAGTTCGGCATCCGGTTGAACAGCGGATGGTCTTTGCAGCCTTCAGCGTCCTGCGGCTGGGCGCTAAGAGGCAGGCAGGAGGTTGCAAGCAACACGCCCGCCAGGCAGGCGCGGTAAGGAGAATCCCATGTCATAGTACTTGCATTATCGCCGCTTTCCGGAAGGATTCGGGCATACGCTATCATAGAAAGAGCTTTGCTTTCCATTCAAAACATCTCCATGCGCTTCGGCGCCAGAATTCTGTTCGAAGACGTCACCTGCACCTTTCTTGCGGGCAGGCGCTATGCCATTACGGGCCCCAACGGTGCTGGTAAATCGACCCTGATGAAAATCCTC
>DATMYA010000093.1 GCA_035561135.1 Clostridia bacterium | reverse complement strand
GTTCATCCGCGGTCTGGCCCAGGAAGACTGGGATCGTACACCGAATCCATTGACTCCGTTCAATCACGCATGTCTTCGGGATCCTACAGGCTGGACCGACCGGCTTGACGAGATCCACGCACCCGCCCTGATTGTTCATGGGACAGAGGACCCCGTGCTTCCGTACGCGCATGGGCTTGCCCTGAATGCTGCGCTGCGAAATTCCCGTCTGCGCACACTTCCCGGTGCCGGCCACGAATTGCACCCCCTGGATTGGCCCGTCATTATCGACGCTATCGTGGAGCATACTGCGAGCGCTTGAGGATGCGCCTCACTGTGACCGGACTCCTCGAAGGTTCGTCCTATCAAGCGTCTGCAAAGTCCAGTTACCAGTAAAGTGTCGTTGCGAGTGGATTGCCGGCAAACCGGAAATTGCGCCGGATTGGGAACGAAAAGTCGGCTTAGCGACGGCCACCCCTGCGTCCGGGGAACGATGGCCTTCGGTAGGAGACAGGACATCGAGGCGAGGCTGGCGCGTGCCATGGCACACCGCCGCAATCTATCGATTCGAGAGCTTTGCGGACCATTGTCCGCTTCGGACAATGCCCGCGACTTTTCCGCGTACGACCTTCGACTCGGTCCACTTGCCCTGGGTCAGAGCTTTGCCGTCATCGGAAAGAACGGCGGTGTACACGTTCACTGCCGGGTACGTGTTTCCAAACGTAACCGTGCGCGTGTCGGGATTCCACTCGCATGGCTCCTCCACACCTTTGGTCCCCTTGCTCGGGTCGCTTGACTCCACTTCGAGAATGCAGAGCGAATGGTACTTATTCGCTTCGAACCGAGCCGGGTCCAGCTTCTCAATCTTGAGAGTGCCGGACCAGGCCAGTCCGGTGTTGTCTTTGCCGGTAAACTCCCACTTTCCCAGGTGTGGGCCGCCCTTGGCCAAGGCCTGGTCAGCAACCGGGGCAGGAACACCGATGGCAAGGCTTACCGCCGTGATGGTCAGGAGGGTGATGGCCATTCTACTTGTGGACATGACTTTGCCTATCCGCCATGGTATCCAAAGCAGATGTGAATTGCGACATCGGCTCGCCTCGGTTCTACCCACCCGCATGGAACTGTCTTTCGGCGTTCGTATGATGCTAACGGCCTATGTAGGTTCCCGAAGGCGTTCCCGTTCGTCGGCCACGCCGAACTTCTGCCGGATTAGTCCCGGGAAGTGGGCCAGTCGCCTAGGGTCAAGTTTCCATGGCCTACATACACGGTAGCCGTCCGAAGGCGCCCCCGCACCGGCCAGGTCTGGTCAGCCAGCAACGGGAGAAGTGCTGCAAGCCCCGGGAATGCGCCCCATATCGATGTGAAACGCACAACCCACACCTGCGGCGCACAATCCGCCGCCGGTCGTTCGGGATATACTTGCGGAACTTGGAGGGTACAACGATGTCATCAGCAGCATCCACTCCGCTGGACGCAGCAGAGCAAGTGATCCGGGCCATGGACGCCGCTTTCGTGCGCAAC
>DATMYA010000092.1 GCA_035561135.1 Clostridia bacterium | reverse complement strand
TTTCTCTGGCTTCAAGCAAAAGGGCTTCAACCCTGCGCTTGGCACAAATTGAGGCTCGGAATCGACCCCGAAGCCCCGATGAAAGAACCGTTCACAGACCCATTGAACACCGGAGAGGTTGCCGCCCTCCGGTGTTCGCTCGTTTTGGGTACTGCCACCATCATAGCAGACAGACCATGCGGCCAGCCAACGCGGAGACGGCCGCGGGCCGGGTGCGCAAGCGCAGTCCGATCTCCGCGGCCGTCCGGGTGTCCCTCTCCGAGTAAATCAAGCGTCAAAACGCGATCTAGGCCGATACCCCACCGAATTCCTATTAGGAGGGGTGCCGCTCAGCGTCCGAACATACGTGCGAGTGCTACGGTGCCTCATCGGAACCCCTGTTGCGCTGGCAGCCTCTGGTTGTGCTGCTCGCCCACTCGCAGAGTCTCAATGCCGCTACGCGGCCAGAATCCAACGTGGCCGGCTAATCAGGTACAGGTTCCACGCTGACAACATCGGCCAGACGTTCGCGCACGATCGTGTCATCAATCGGATTGATAAAGAGGATGTAGCCGTCCGCGTGCCCTACGAATTCCACCCCGTAGGCACCGTGATCGCCTAGATCTATCTCAATGCGCATTCCTGGCTTCAGCCTCTCAAGACCTAAGTTTGCCATACACACAGCCTCTCCGCTACCGAGCACGGTACAAAGGCCTGCACGCCCACACGCCACGACCGAGACGCTAGGCCAGTATACCGCCAGACGGCACGACGAATAGCCCAGATGGAAGCCCCTAGAGCCTCTACGGTGCGTTCTACGATCGGAGCCAACTCCCTAGACCATTGACCCCAGCACCGCCCGATGTTCAGGAGCTCGCCGGTTTCCTCATCAACCAAGGCAGGAACTTCCTTGCCCATGTACTTACACATATACGCTCCGAGTTTGCACCACTTCTGAGCCCACGCCGCGTGCGTGCCTGCCTTGAGATGGTCCTCATCACCCGAGCCCACCGTTTCCCACCACGACCGGGAGAGCCAAGCCCGGAACTCTTGAATGTCCAATTCCTCCGAGCCGCCGGGAACGAACACCACCAGATGGTAATGCGCGGCGCCGCGCCTCTGGAACTCAAGTTTCCAGACCACCCAGTAGGTTCCCCAGCGTCTTTGAAACCGCTTCCGAAAGTTTATCAGATGCCGATGCCACTCCCTAGGGTTCCTAGGGACCAAAGCATCCTTGCCCGGATAGGTCAACCCGACTTCCATCATCGTACCTGGCTGAACTTGTCTCTTGTCACACTTCGCAAAGAGCCGCCTCAGTCTTCCCTGCGACTGACGGCTGAACTCTGTTACGAGACTCCGCGCTCCACCTCCGTAATGAGGCTTGCCCGGAGCCTTGACGTGAATCCAATCTCCACCCTCAGCGTACGTTACGCTTCCATCTCCTGCCTGCGGCCAGTTATGTGCAGTAGATAAACCCCCGGAGGCTACCGCCCCCGGTTGCAACGTCTCACCCCCTGCTCTACTTGATACTTCAAGTAAATTACTTGTGTGTACAAGCGTCAGTGACGCTTGACCGCTTCCCGCGCTTACTTGTTTTGGTTGTCCGGTTTGGCCGGACATGCTAGAATCACTCTTGCTGGACAAAGGCCCCAACCTTTCTCTGGCTTCAAGCAAAAGGGCTTCAACCCTGCGCTTGGCACAAATTGAGGCTCGGAATCGACCCCGAAGCCCCGATGAAAGAACCGTTCACAGACCCATTGAACACCGGAGAGGTTGCCGCCCTCCGGTGTTCGCTC
>DATMYA010000091.1 GCA_035561135.1 Clostridia bacterium | reverse complement strand
ACCGCAACCGCCACGGCAATCGCCAGTTCGAAGTTGTTGGAAGCTGCGGTGAACGACAGCGTCGTCGTCTTCGAATAGTCCGCCCCGACCTTCCGTCCCATGTAGAAGGAAACAAGAAACATGACGACGAAGTAGATCAGGAGCGGGATCGCGATGCGCACCACATCCAGCGGCAGACGGACGATGTACTCGCCTTTCAACGAAAACATGATGACGATCGTGAACAGCAGCGCTCCGAGCGTCAGCGGACTGACTCGCGGAACAAATGTCGTTTTATACCATTCGCTCCCCTTCGTTCTCAGCAGCAGTGTGCGCGTCAGGAATCCCGCAAGGAAGGGAATCCCCAGGTATATGAAGACACTCTTTGCGATCTCCCCGATCGACACATGAACCACGGTGCCGTGCAGGCCCAGTTTGGCGGGAAGTACAGTGATGAAAACCCACGCGTATACGGAATAGAAAAACACCTGGAAGAGGGAATTGAACGCCACCAACCCCGCGGCGTATTCCGTATTGCCCTTCGCCAGTTCGTTCCACACGATTACCATGGCGATGCAGCGTGCGAGCCCGATCATGATGAGCCCCGCCATGTATTCCGGGTACTCGCGCAGGAAGATGATCGCGAGTACGAACATCAGCACCGGCCCGATCACCCAGTTCTGGATCAACGAAAGGGCGAGGATTTTCTTGTCCCGAAAAACCTCATGCAGTTCCTCATATCGCACCTTGGTAAATGGCGGGTACATCATGAGGATCAGCCCCACGGCGATGGGAATCGACGTGGTTCCGACGCTGAAGCGATTCAGAAAGGGCACGATGCCAGGAATTAGCCATCCCGCCAACACTCCGAAAGCCATGGCCGCAAAGATCCAGGCCGTCAAATACCGATCCAATACTCCAAGCTTCCGGGTGGTGCTTGCGGAGGTTGTCATCGCACGCTTTCTTCCAGCAGTTTTTAAGTGGCTGCGGCTGGGCACAAATGACCGTCGTTAGATCCTGACGTTGCGCCGCAACTGCATCACTCAATCTTGTTCTCTTTCCCGATTTTTGCCAATACCGGGTTCGACATGTGGTTCAAGAGCGAGGGCTTGGCAACGGCCTTCACGAAGATCGTGTACTCGCCCGGCCCGAGCCTGATCGCACTCAGGTCCAAATCTTTCCCATCCGACGGCGAGTCAGCTATGGCAGCCAGGTTCCGCCCGTCCTGCGAAGCAAAGACCGTGAAATGATCGATTGTTTCCTTAGGCCCATCTACTTCCCAGTGCAGGCGTGTGCCACGGATGCTGGCTTCCACTTTCACGCAGTTGTCGATTCCAGTTTCGATCTCGGTGCCTTCCTCGTAGTCGTTCCACGTCGGAATGATCAGTGCCGGTAGTTGACGCTGCTCTGAGTAGAAGCCGTTCACCTCTCGAAAACTCCCGAGCCACGTGCGCCCACAGTCCTGGGCGATCTTCCGCCCCTTCCCCCAGTCGGCCAGCCTGTTATCGAAGCCCTTGTAAACCGACGCCATTACGAATTTCCGAGGGTTTTCTCGAGCAGCTTTGTGAAACCTTTCCAGATACTGGAAGCCGCGCGCATCGCCCGGCTTCACCGTTTCCGGCGCGATCCAGGAGAATGCTCCATCGCCGTACTCGAGTTTGAATGCCTCTGAGTTGCGGAACAGCAATAGAGGGTTTCCAGGTACGCTTCGCCTTGCGCGACCCCAATCAATGTCCGAATGTTCCAGTCCGAAGAACGTCATCAGCGGACGCCCGTTCACACGCACGTAGGCCGGCGAGCGCGCGAAGTGCTCGTTCACATACCTCATGGCGGCGATCAATTCCTGGGTGACATTGCAGCCACGCTTGCTTTCGCAATTCTTCAGCGTGCCCTTGTCCACCGATATCGCCAGGCTGAAGCCGCGCCGCTCGGCTTCGGTCAGCAACAACTCCGTACAGCGGTTTTTGAATTTGTCCCCAGCTCCGTACCAGTCCACAATCGCGCCGTCGATGCCTCGGCTCATCATGTCCTGCACCTGCCGCGCGATCGCGCTGGGGTCGTCTGACCGATATCCGACGTCCCTGTGCTTGGGGTCGCCAAACCAAGGCATGTAACGCACATAGATCTTTGTAATCGCGTGGGGGTACAGAAGCGAATGGAGGGAAAGTTTGCTGACGTTACCGGGATCGACGTTGCCGTTCTCGGGAGAACCACGCACGGCGCTCGTGTTGTTTCCAGTTTCCAGTGCCAGCGTCGTGGTAGTGGCTAGAGGCGTAGTGGCCGGTCGTCGTGCCTGGGCTTGTAGTTGCAGGTGGGGCACCGCTAGAAGAACGGCGGCGGTCAACCAAACAGAACGCATAGGAACTCCATCTCCCCGGAGATCCCGCACTTACACTCTTGTTTGGATGCCTGCCGCGCTTAGGGATGTTATGCCGGAAGCGTCACAAACCCCATGCCAACGTAGGCGTCGTGCACGTACAGTACCTCGACGTCCATCATCGTTGTCGTGCCAGAAGCGGGCTCCACGATGTGTATTCTCATGCGCCGGCCCTTCGGAAGCTCAGCCAATATCTGCGCAGAATTCGCATAAATCAACATGCCGCCGCCCGATGCCTGCGCTACCCGGCCCAGCTGCAGGCCGTTCTCGTCCACAGCCACGGCGTGCTCGGTGAGATTCAGTCGTTCGAACTTTCTGCGATCATCATGCATAGTGGGGGAAGGTTCGCCCACCCCGGTCTGTCCGGGATGGGCTGTCGTTTTCGTCGTCATCATTTGATTACCAGCTTCGCAATCGTGGCAAGCTGCATGTTCGAAGTGCCTTCGTATATCTTGCCGATCTTCGCGTCGCGGAAGTATTTCTCGACCGGGTAGTCCTTCACAAAACCATACCCGCCCAACACCTCCACGCACAGAGACGTCACGCGTTCCGCAACCTGCGAAGCGAACAGCTTCGTCATGGCGGCTTCCTTGACGAAGTTTACGCCGGCATCTTTCATCCGCGCCGCGTTATAAACCATCAAACGCGCCGCTTCGATTTCGGTTGCCATCTGCGCCAGTTGGAACTGAATGCCCTGGAATTCGGCGATTGCTTTGCCAAATTGCTTGCGGTCCTGCGCGTACTTCATCGCATACTGCCACGCGCCTTCTGCCACGCCAAGCATCTGCGCGCCGATCCCGATGCGCCCTTCGTTCAGCGTCTCAATCGCGATCTTGTAGCCCTTGCCGACTTCACCCAGCACGTTGGCTTTCGGCACGCGGCAATCTTCCAGGATCAGTTCGCAGGTGCTTGAAGCGCGGATGCCCAGCTTGTCTTCCTTATGTCCGACCGTGAAGCCCGGGAAATCCTTTTCCACCAGGAATGCCGTGATGCCCTTGTATCCGGCAGAGGGATCCAGCGTCGCCAGGACGATGAACAAACTTGCTTCCTTGCCGTTCGTGATCCAGAGCTTCCGTCCGTTCAAAACGAACTCGTCGCCCTTTAGTTCGGCTCTCGTCTGGAGTGCGAATGCATCCGAGCCCGATGCCGCCTCGCTCAGAGCGTAGGCGCCTACCCACTCGCTCGCCTGCTTCGTAAGGTACTTCTTCTTCTGCTCCGGAGTACCCCAACGCAGCAGTGCGTTGTTGCACAGCGTGTTCTGCACGTCGACGATCACGCCCGCCGACGCGTCCACACGTGAAAGCTCTTCTACGGCCAGAATGGCCTCGAAGAACGTTCCGCCGCCGCCGCCGTACTCTTCCGGAATCTCTATGCCCATCAGCCCGAGCTGAAAACATTGGTCGATGATGTCGCGCTCGAAGGCGGCCTTCTCGTCCATCTCCTTCACCTTCGGACGTATCACTTCTTCGGCGAACTGCCTCACGCTATCGCGGAAAAGCTGTTCGTCTTCACTCAAAACTACAAGAGGCTGCGGGCGAGATGCCCTCTCTGCTGCAACGTCAGACATAGGTCATCCTTCCGGGGATTGAAATAGAGTGAGGATTCTAACATTCCGCCGCCGGCGAGGCGCTCTGCTGCCCGGCGGCGAAGGCTAGTGCTGCGAGGGCTTGCGGTAAACGACCTTCAGGGTTTCGGTCGAGAGAATCTTTCTGATCTGGCTCTTTGCATGAACCGCCCACGGACCGCTCGTGTCCAGTTTCACATAAGCACGCCAGTGAACCAGCGCCTTACGCATCTGTTTCAACTTCTCGTAGGCCAGCGCCAGGTTGTAGTGGGCGTCGGCATAGGTGGGCGCCAATTGCAGCGCCACGTGATAGTTCTTGACGGCTTCTTCCAACCGTCCCGTCTCATCCAGCACATTGCCGAGGTCGAAGTACGCCAGCGCATAGCGCGGATCGCAGGCGATTGCCTTGCGGTAATGCTCTTCGGACAGGATGTATTCGCCCCGGTTATAGAAAAGCGTTCCCAGGTTGATGTAGGCGGCGGCGAAATTCGGGTCAAGCTCCACCACTCTGCGATACGCTGCGATCGCTTCATCTTGCGTGTTGGGATCGTCTTCCAGCGCTACTCCACGCGAGAAGAACTCAGTCGCGTTCTCAACCGTGGTGATCGGCTTCACGTTCCGGGCCGACAGCAGCGTGCCGTTCTGCTCGAACTCCATCTCGAACTGCCCTGCAATCGGGTCCAGCACATGCCCCGCATGGCGGAAGGTAACGCGCGAGCCGGTCGCGTACGCCGTCGCCTCCAGCAAAGGGTTATCCATGCCGCTCACTTGCCGCTGCATCGCTTCCAGCGACTCGCGGATTACAGCCGGACGCACCTTCTTGGCTCGAAGGTCGCGTACTTTCTTTAATGTGAGGAGGTCGAAAAATGAGAAGGTCTCGCCCACAGCCACCAGCCCCGCTCGTTCCCAGCCGGAGAGCTGTTTTGGCGTGATGTGCAAGATGCGCAGTACGTCCGTTCGATTGAATCGGTTCACTTTGTAATCGTCGCCGGGCGTTGCTCGACGCTGATTATGATGTTAGTTGCCGTTTGGATGCAATAGCAAAGTTGAAGCAAACGCGGAACTTGCACCCAATATGCTGCATTTAGGAAAGAATTCTTCGACGCACACGGACCTCACGCGCCCGTACTCGGCAACTTAGTTCTGAGCAATGCTGCTCCCAGCGACGAAGCTCCCACTTATCCTGACTTTCGAAGCAACGGCGACGAGCGTCGCACGTTGTTCCGGAAACCACGTTGTTCCGGAAATATTGTTTTGGAAACCGAATGCTACGCCGCCAAGTTTTGTCTTCCTTGAGCGAAGCGACGGAGTCGCGCAGTCGAAGGATCCCTATCGATACGAAGAAAGTCAGCGCGCGGACCGATCTCACGCTCTTTACGGATTCTTCATGTCGCGTTTAGAATGGAGTGCGAAGGCCGACGTAGCTCAGTTGGTAGAGCAGTCGATTCGTAATCGACAGGTCATCGGTTCAAGTCCGATCGTCGGCTCCAGAACTTATCACAGCACTCATAATGAAGCCGCTCCTGCCGGGAGCGGCTTTTGCAATTCTTGGCTTTCTGATTTCTGAACCTTCGCGGCGGAACCATCAAGGTCGACTGCGATTGAAGAAAGTTTCCTCCGCAAAATCGAAAAGGTCGCCCGGCAACTGGGCGACCTTTCCTTCAAGGGAGAATAGTTCCAACGGAGGCTAGACCGTCAAAACCTTCTACAAAAATACTATGAGCCTAAGAAACTGAGTGTCAAGGAATTTTTAAGACTTAAATGCCTTATAAATCAATCACTTAGCTGAAGTGTCCGCGCCCTGTGCAAAGTGACGTTTTTTGCCACTTTTCTGTTGCAATCCGTGCAAGCCTTACTCTATCAATCTCTTACGTGGCTAAGACTCACTTTTCGATGTCCAGCCGGATGAACTCACCGTCGTCGCTTTCGGTCTGGTAACGACTGGGGAAAAAGCGACGTTTGAGCATTCTCCCGAAGGCAAAGAGCGTTCCACTCACGATTGAAAACAAGAATATGATTCCCGCCAGAATCGAAGCCGCGACCACCAGGTTGCCGATGTTGTCGCGCTTGCTCAGCCCTGTATTTTCGTTCCACGTTACGTCCGCTTCGTAATTCACGTACCCAAGCAGCGATCGTGCGTCCCACTGCGAGACCTGTCCCTTCACCATCGCGACGATCGGCCCGGCGCGTTTCGCTACGAATGTCGTTCCGTTCGTCGTCTGCGCGTTTGCTGCTTCCAGAGCCTTCAGTCGCTCCATTGCGATCTGCGGAGTCGGGTAGGCGATCAACATGAAGTCGGCAGTGCCGCCACTCGTTGCATATTTTCCGGTCATCACTTCCGCATTGCGGGAAAAATCCACAACGCCGGGGTCAACCGGCGAGCCCAAGGCGTTCAAAGCCACCGGGCCAAGTATGTATTTCGCGCTATTCGGCACAACCTGCTCGCGGGGAAAGTAGCTAGGCAACGCAGGGAGATTTGCGGCCGTCCCTTGCACCCTTGGTAAAGCTTCCGCGAGTTCACGAAGCTCAGAGGCCGACATCGCCGTCACGCGGTCGAACTGCGCCTGGACGAGCACATTGTCACTGAAGAAAAGTATGTTCTCGTTTGCCGAGGCCGCCATCGTTCCTATGCGTTCCGTGAGCATCTTGGGCGAACGATAGAACGTAAACGCCCCATAAGCGCCGCTGGCGTCCTGGAAACGCGCAGCCTTCACGATCAGCTTGCGGTCGGGCCGTGCATACGTGGCGGTCTCGAAGTCTGAGAAGCCGTACTCCTTCAGCACGCGTCCCTGCGCGGGATCAACCGTGGACGGGTCTGTTCCCCTTCGTGCGTCGGACTGTTTCTCCCAACCGCCGAAGGCCTGCGGCAACATAGCCGCTTTTTCCTGCGCCACATTTTCCGCCGCGGCGGTTTCCTGCGCGGCACTCTTCTCTACGACAGAGGAAATCCAAATCGCGCTAAGTACGACTGCTAAAACAATAGCTTTGATTGCTTTCATGAGCATCCTGGTGAGTGAGGACAAGAAGCACCCTGCCCACTCTCCATTAGACTACTTCTTCACCGGGAAAGTTTCGAGGCTGGCCTGCTGGAAAAGCGTGGACGCCGCTTGGTGGTTGTTGATGTCGGCTATTGCCCGAAGTCTTCCTTGGCCTTGGAGGCAAGCTTTACCCCGCTCAGGCCGCTGACGTATCTGGCCACGCCCTTATACAGTGAGTCCGCGATCTTCTGGCGATACTCGGGCGTTTGCAACTTGCGCTCATCCAGCGGATTGCTCAGGAAGGAGATTTCCGCCAGGATGCTGGGCATATTCGCGCCAATCAGAACGATAAACGGAGCCTTCTTCACGCCGCGATCGCGCATGGCTGGAGTCTTAGCCGAGAGCCCCGCGTGCAAAGACTTCTGCACGTCGGCAGCGAACTCGCGTGACTCCTCAATTTTCTCCTTCAGCGCGATCTTCTTCACCAAGTCCTGCAACTCGTGAATCGACTTCTCCGATACTGCGTTCTCGCGTGCTGCCACTTCAAGCGCATCGGTAGACGACGTGAAGTTCAGGTAATAGGTCTCGATGCCTCGCGCCGTGGCGTCCGAACTTGAGTTCGCATGGATCGAGATGAACAGGTCTGCCTGCTGCTGGTTGGCAACCGCCGTACGTGTCTCCAGCGGGATGAACGTATCGTCGTCGCGCGTGAAGATGATCTCGGCACCCATCCTGCCTTGCAGCAGGCGTCCGAGCCTCAGTGCCACATCCAGCACCAGATCCTTTTCGAGCAGGCCGGATGGCCCGATGGTGCCCGTGTCGTGTCCGCCGTGTCCGGCGTCCACAACGATCCTTCCAATCTTCAGCCCCAGCGCGCGGATCAACGAACGCTCTCCGTTAGCAGTCGGACGCGCTTGGTGAATCTGCGCCGCCGTTTGCTTCTTGCCCTTTTTGCTGGCGATACGCGGCGACTTCTCCGCAACGCGAGGCGCTACGGCCTCAAACGTAGGCTCCGTCGTCGGCTTCTTCGTGTCCTTTGTCCCCGGCACGCTCAGCTTCGCCACTTCCGTCTTGGTCGAAGTCTCCGGATTTTCGTCCAGCGCGCCCTCTCGTACCTGAGCTTCGGCCTTCGCGTTCTGCTTCTCTGTCCCGGATGCCTGCCTATCGCCCGGTTGTGGAACGACTGTATCGGACTTCCGAGCCGTCTCTGCGGGTGCGTTGGGCCTGGGAGTGCCGCTTGCTCCGACCGTAGGAGATCCCTTAGCCGGTTCTGATTTTGCTTCGGTTCTTGTCTGCGGTTGCTTGTCGGCTGCTGGTTCGGTCGTGTTGTCGCCCGAGGCGCTTTGCTTCGGGCCGACGGTCTTCGCCATGACCTTTTGCGGCCGGCGGCCATGTATGTCGATGATCAGGCGATACGGATTCGGGAGCATGAAGACGGCATAATCGCTCACGTCATCTACTTCCAGGACGATGCGCGTCAAGCCCTTCTGGAACTGCGCAACCCGTATCTTGCGCAAGAAGCCGTCCGAAACATCGAAGGTCTTGCCGATCAGCACGGAGGCCAATTTCGTGTCATGCAGATCGAAGAAGATGCGGTCGGGGTTGGCCACTCGTCCGGCCTCGTACTTCACCTCGGCTTCCAGGTCGATTGCCACGCGCGTGTAATCTGGCGTGGACCAGTGCCGAATGCCCGTTACCAGCGGCAACGCGGACTTCTTCTCGGATGCCACCTGCTTTTCTTTGACTTCCTTCTTCGCCTTCGGCGCATCCATTTCGGCCATCGCGTCGCGCGCGTCTGCCGCAAGGCGATGCCTTGGATACCGCCGCAGGAATTCCTGAAAGGCTTCTTTCGCTTTCTGGTTTTCCTCTAGATCCTCTTTGTAGATTTGCCCAATCGTGAACAGCGCGTCGAAGCGATACTTGCTGCCGGGATACTCCCGGCGCAGAAACTCGTATTGTCCGATGGCGGCGCGCAACGCACTTTCATCGTTCAATCCGCGTCCCATCTCGGCCAGCAACTCGGCGACGGCCACTACGCTGCTATCGGCCTTGCTGCTCGTCGGCGCCGTGTAGTAAACGCGCCGATATGCATCCATCGCCCGCTGGTATTCCCGCTTGCTCCGTTCGTTCGCCGGTTGACCGTTGAGCGCTTCGCGCACGCGTTCCGCGTTCTGGAAAGCCGTGCGCGCCAACTGCTTGCTGCGCTTCATGCTTTTTCCGAACGCCGGAATTGAGACCAGCGCCAGCAACGCCAATATCGTCGCCAACCGTCGTGCCATTCGGCTATCGAAGCTCAACTTCATCGCTTGTGCGTCTTGTCCCTTGAACCCACGAACCTAATCCAAGTTGCTGATGGTCAACACCCCGCGACTGTCGCGGAACATGTGGACCGGAGCCTTTGCCGGAGCGTTTATCAGCAGCTTGTTGCCGCCTGGCCCGTACAAATCTGTGATCTTCCTTACGTAATTCCGCGTCTCGCTGTACGGAGGAATGCCATTGTTGCGCGTCACTGCACCGGCGCCCGCGTTGTACGCCGCAAGGGAAAGCTGCACGTCGCCATTGAAATTCTGCAGCAGCCCTTTCAGGTGCCGCACTCCAGCATCCACGTTCTGCTGCGGATCGAACGGATTGCTCACGTTCAGGTCGCGCGCCGTGCCCGGCATTAACTGCATCAACCCCATCGCGCCCTTGCGCGAAACAGCCCTCGGGTTGAAATTCGATTCCACCTTGATGAGCGCCCGGACCAGATTCGGATCGACGTTATGGCGGGCAGCAGATTCTTCGATCGCCTGATCGACCGCTTCCGTCGTTACCGCGCGTCCTAGCGCAACCTGCTTGTAATTCGGATTCACCGTCGCAGACTTCAGCTCCAGAGCCGCCGATGCGCTCCCCGCCTTCGGCTGAGCCGCAATGTACTCGGTCACCTCAGCCGCCGCGAACCGCGCCTGCTTCAGCGCATTCGGCGAAGCCGGTACCGGCTTCCAGCGATGCTCCGTGTTGCTCCAGTACAGGTACCGCGTCACCCGCGCCGTGCGCGCTGCCTTCGCCGCCGCTTTCTCTGCCGGAGTGTCGTCATTCACGAACACAACACGCCCACCTTCGCGTACGGCCGTAATGCCCTGCGCGGTTGCGATTTTCGGAGTCAAAAAGAAAACCACAAAGGCAAACGTCGCCGCGACCGCGAACGTCAGACGCACTCCCACAACGAATTCGAAGCTGCGGGCGTAGTCGCGGACTGAAGACATGAAGATTCCCTTATCCTGGCGTGAGTCATGGGCGAACCGGGGACGCACTCGTCCGGCTCACAACCGCATTGCAACCAGAGACTCCTGTTTCGCTGGATTATAAGGTGCGCGCCCACGCGGGGCAATCAGTAGGACACGGGGAATCACATAAGTGAAGGGGAGAATAACCGCAAGAAAGCAGTAGGAAACCGTTACATGGACCCATCCACAGCCTGATAGAACACGAACGGCCCTGTACCTCCGCGCATTCAGCTTGATAAAAAAGGCCGAGCGCTCGCACTCGGCCTGTGTCCCATCTAGTTGAGACTATAGAAGGCTGTCCACCACGCCGTAGCTTTCGCTCAGCGCCTTATCCAGTGCCTCGGGGTCCTTGCCGCCGGCCTCGGCCATATCAGGACGCCCACCGCCGGAGCCGCCAACCAGCTTCGCTACCTGCCCGATGACCTTGCCGGCTTGCACGCGATCCGTCAGATCCTTCGTCACGCCAACAATGATCGCCACCTTGCCGTCTGCCGCCGAGCCAAGCACCACTACGCCGGATCCCAGCTTCGTGCGCAGGTTATCCATCAGCGTCCTCAACTGCGGACGCTCGAGATTATCCGCCCGGTGCGCCAGTACCTTCACGCCCTTGACGACCTTCACGTTCTGGTCTGCTGAAGAAACCGCCGCGCCCGCCGACTTCATGCGAACCTGCTCCAACTCCTTGCGGAGCCGCTTCAGTTCTTCGTCGCGACGCTCGATCTCCGACCGCAGCGCGTCAGCCGGGGAAACTTCCGATTTGCGTCCCACCAGGCCGGAGACAACGTGCTCCAGTTGATGGTCCTTGCGGAAGTGCCGCAGCGAAGCCTCGCCCGTGACGGCCTCCAGCCTTCGAACGCCGCTCGAAACGCTGCCTTCGTTCAGCACCTTGATCAGGCCGATCTCGCCTGTCGCATTCGTGTGCGTACCGCCGCACAGTTCCGTCGAGAAGTCGCCAATTTTGATGACCCTGACCTTGTCGCCATACTTCTCGCCGAAGAGCGCCATCGCCTTGTACTCGTTCACCGCCACGTCGATCGGCACATCCTCGACTACCTCGACGCGATCGTTGCGCAGCACTTCGCGATTCGCCAAATCCTCGATGTCCTGCAACTCCTCATCTTCGACTCCCGCAAAATGCGAGAAGTCGAAGCGCAAATGTCCGGCATCCACCAGCGAGCCTGCCTGCTTTACATGCGTGCCCAGCACTTGGCGGAGCGCCGCGTGGAGCAGGTGAGTGCCTGTATGGTGACGCATCGTCGCCTCGCGCAGTTCGCGATCGACCACGGCATCTACCTTGTCACCCACCACGATCCGAGTCCGCGCGACAACCTGGTGCGCGCGTACTCCTTGCACCGGAGCGTGTACGCCCTTCACTTCGGCAACAACCGTGTTGTGGTCACTCGCGTAGAGCCAGCCCTTGTCGCCGACCTGGCCGCCGCTGTCAGCGTAGAAAGTCGTGTGGTCCAGAACGATCTCGCCCGCTTCGCCCGCCTTCAACTCCTGTACGCCCTGGCCACCCTTGATGATGGCCAGCACTTCGCAATCCTGCGTCTCGGTCTGCTTGTAACCTTCGAAAACTGTAGCAGGCAACGCACCAAACACAGGACTCGCCACTGCCTTGCCCGCGCCGCCCTTCCAGCTCGCCTGCGCGCGTGTGCGCTGCTCTTCCATGGCGCGGTCGAAGCCTGCCTGATCGAATAGGATTCCCTGGTCTCGCGCCGAATCCACCATGAAGTCCAGCGGCAATCCGAAGGTGTCATATAACTTGAACGCCTTCTCGCCCGAGTACATGGCGCGGGCTTGCGGATTCTCCGACTTCGCTTCAACTAGCGGAGCCAAATCGTCTTCCAACCGCTTCAGCCCAATATCCAGAGTGTGGGCGAAGCGCGTCTCTTCCGTCAGGATGACTTTCTTCACTCGCTCGGCCGAATCCTTCAGCTCCGGATACGCTTCCTGCATCTCGTTGCAAACGGCGTCCACCATCTCAGAGAGGAAAGGCTTGTTCTGTCCCAGCAGGCGTCCGTGCCGGATCGCACGCCGAATGATCTTCCGCAAAACGTAGCCGCGCCCTTCGTTCATGGGCAGCACACCATCGGCGATCAGGAACGTTGAAGCCCTCGCGTGATCGGCGATCACTCTCAGCGACGCCGCACTCTTGTGGCGCGACTCTTTCGCTACTTCCTTCTCGACCGCAACGCCTGTCAACTTCGCCGCACTCTTGATAAGCGGAACGAAGAGGTCGGTGTCGTAGTTGGAGATAACGCCCTGCAGCACGGAGGTGACGCGCTCCAACCCCGCCCCGGTATCGATCGAGGGCTTGGGCAGCGGATTCAGCGTGCCGCTCGCGTCGCGGTCGAACTGCATGAAGACAAGGTTCCATATCTCCACGTAGCGCCCGCACTCGCAGCCGAACTCGCAGTCCGTGTGCCCGGCGTCGCTCGCCGCCACGCCCATGTCGTAGTGGATCTCCGAGCACGGCCCGCACGGCCCCGTGTCGCCCATGGACCAGAAGTTGTCCTTCATCCCCATTTCGTAGATGCGATTCTGCGCGACCCCCTGCTCCACCCAGTAGCCGTACGCTTCATCGTCGCGCGCGATACCGTTCTCGCCCTTGAAGATCGTGACGTAGAGCCGGTTCTTGGGAATGTTGAACCACTCCTGCGACGTGACCAGTTCCCAGGCGTAGGCGATAGCGTCTTTTTTGAAGTAGTCGCCGAACGAGAAGTTTCCGAGCATCTCGAAAAACGTGTGGTGGCGATTGGTAAATCCTACGTTTTCAAGGTCATTATGTTTTCCGCCCGCCCGCACGCACTTCTGCGAGGTCGTCGCCCGCGAGTAATCGCGCTTCTCCAGCCCAAGGAAGACGTCCTTGAACTGGTTCATGCCGGCGTTCGTAAACAGCAGCGTCGGGTCATTCGCCGGAACGAGCGAAGACGAGTGAACTTCTTTATGGCCACGCTGGACAAAATAGTCCAGGAACATGCGACGAATCTGATTGCCGGTAAGCATAAGTAAGATCGGGAACTTCCAGACGTCAACCGTCGACTGCGACAACCATGGTCGGACGTGTTAACCGGGGAAGTTGAACCTCCAATTGTAACAAGTTAAGCGGAGAACCTTCGCCGGTACGGGCTGGGGTGCGTGGCTTCGATTTCATTAGTTCGTAGACCCGCTGAAGCAACTCGCTGGCAAGTGGCCACCGGCAACTGGCAAGCGGCCACTGTCCTTCCGTAAAGTCTCAGGTCATTTACCAAGATGAAATTCTTCTACTCTGGGTTACAATCCACGGACTCATTGCATCGAAAATTCTGGAGTTGAGGTACAGATGCTGTCCAGGCGCATAGCTTACTTCCTGATCGTCGTCATGCTAATGCTATCTGCAGCGACGACGGTGTCTGCTGCAACGCGTCGAACGCGTACGCGCCGCGTGCATCGCGGGCGGCACGTGCGCCGCGTCGTCTGGAACCCCATGTTCCGCGGATCGCACGAACTGCTTGTGCGCCAGAATGAAGAGATAGACCGCCTTGAACTGCCCCGCATCGCCGACGACGACGAACTCCTCGGACTTATTGGCAGCGAACAGCTTGTGCCGTTGAGCGAGAGCCAGGCGTTGATTATCGCCAGCAATCTGACGGAGACGCGCCGCTACTGCCGTTCCTGGCTGCGCGACTTTTTACAGGATTTCAGCGAAGCGTATTACGAGGAGTTTAAGCGTCCCATCCAGGTCAACTCGCTCGTGCGCACGGCCGAGCAGCAGAAGAAGCTTCGCCGCCATAACCGCAATGCCGCACCCCAGGAAGGGGAGACCGCTTCTACGCACATGACCGGCATGACCGTGGACATCTCTAAGCGCGGCTTGACCAGGAAGCAGCACAAGTGGATCGAGCAGTATTTTCTGCCGCTCAAAGAGATCGGCTTGATTGATCCTATCGAGGAGCGCCGTCAACCCGTCTTCCACGTCACCGTATTCGGGCGCTACGCCGATTATCGCGAAGCCGAACGCGAACCGGAAGAGCGATCTCCCGAAACCCGGCAGGGTAGCAGCGAATAGTTAAAGCGGAGTTTCCGGCGCACGATACCCTGTGATTACTCTGAGCCAAAACCCCGCCCTAGCGGAGCTAGGACGGGGCACCCGCGACTGACGACTCTCGACACCAACCTTTTGCCTACTTCAGCTCCGAGGCGCGCCACATGTACCAGCTGCCGACCGAGCGCCACGGACGCCACTTCGCAGACTTCTTCACCATCTGTTCCTTGGTCGGAAGTGCGCGCATGCGATACGTCACCTTGATACCCTTGCGCACCCCGAGGTCATCGAGCGGCAGAACGTCCGGACGTGCGAGCCGGAAAATCAGCAGCATCTCGACCGTCCATCGGCCAATGCCGCGCACCTGCACGATGCGGTCGATAATCTCATCGTCGCTCATGCCGTGAATCATCCGGAGCGTGGGAACGGTTCCGTCGATCGTCTTCGCCGCTAGATCCTTTACGGCTAGCATCTTGTTGCGCGAGAGTCCCGCCGCACGCAGCGTTTCTTCCGATGCGGCCAGAATCTGTTCCGGCGTTGCGTGCGTGTCGGCCGACTCGCTGCTTGTCATCGCGACATTCAAACGGTTGAAGATCGCCGCCGCCGCTTTGCCTGCAAGCTGCTGATAAACGATGGATCGCAGCAGGGAATAAAAAATCGAGTGCGTATGACGAATTTCCATCCTGGAAGGACCGATGCGCTCGATGATCGCGGCCATTCGCGCATCGTTGCTCTTCAGGTGCTCGACCGCTTCGTCCCAATCGTATACTTTCAAGCTTCCTCGTCCTCGATTCTGGTTTCGGCTTCTGCCTGCTCCTGTTCCAGCAGCATCAGCGTCTCGTCTTCAACGTCCCAGTTTTTCAGGATACCAACAATCGTGCGCGTGCCGAAGCCAGCTCTCACCATCGTGCGGAAGATGCGTGCAGTTTCTTTCTGGTCGGTTGGTTTCTTCAGGCGCTTGCGGCTCAGGAACCTGCGCGCCTGCTGCTCGTCGCTAATGCCGTCATACACGGCGGTCACAGCCTGCTCGATAACCTCTTCCTGGACGCCCTTGAGCTTCAGGTCCTGCTTAACGCGCATTCTTCCGAATTTTTCGTTGTCCTTACGGAAGCTCGAATAGACGGCAGCGAAGTGCGAATCATCCAGATAGTGATGATCTTTCAGACGCGTAATGACGGCGCCGACGAGCGTATCGCCATCTGCCTGCTTGCCGACCCTGGTGCGCATCAGGCGCTTCAGTTCCACGACGGTACGCATGCGCCGTCCCAGCGCGCCAACCGCGTACTCGTAAAGAGAGGCTTCGTCGTAGGTCCTGTTGCTCCGCTTGAAGGTCACAGTGAGTTAAGGTAGCCGCTTCCAGGGAAGATGGCAATCGCCCAACAGAAGGGACGCGCCGCAGCGCGTCCGTTATATCCGGCGCAGAGAAGCTCAACGTCCGCCGAACCCCGAGGACTGCATCTCGTCCCTGGTTGATTCCGCCGTTCCAGAGATTCCCTGGACACGCAGCTTGAAGTCGTCCGGGTTGGAGGCATTGTCCAGCGCGGTATCGTACGCGATGAGCCCTTGCGTATAGAGATCGTAGAGCGACTGGTCGAAGGTCTGCATGCCGTATTGCGACACACCTTGCGACAGCGCTTCCTTGATGTTGCGCGTCTTCTCCGGAGTCATGATGCACTCACGGATGTACGCGGTGCTGACGAGCACCTCGACGGCAGGGACGCGGCCGGCACCATCTGCGCGGCGAACCAATCGCTGGCTGACCACCGCCTTCAGAGTAGCGGCCAGTTGCAGGCGAATCTGCTTCTGCTCAGGCGGTGGGAAGACCGAGATGATGCGGTTGATCGTTTCCACGGCATCCAGCGTGTGCAAAGTCGAGAAGACCATGTGACCGGTTTCAGCGGCGTGCAGCGCGGTCGAGATCGTCTCCAGATCGCGCATTTCGCCGACGAGGATGACGTCGGGGTCCTGGCGCAGACTGGCGCGCAGCGCCGAACCGAACGAAGGCGTATCCACTTCCACCTCGCGCTGGTTGACGAAGCCTTTCTTGTCACGATGCAGGAACTCGATCGGATCTTCAATGGTGATGATGTGCTCCGGACGCGTGGAGTTGATGCGGTCGATCATGGCCGCCAGCGTCGTGGACTTACCTGAACCGGTGACACCGGTGACGAGCACTAGTCCGCGGGCTTCTTCGCATATCTTTTCGATGATCTGCGGCATGTAGAGCTCATCGAGCGCGCGAATCTTGGTCGGAATGACGCGAAGCACGAGGCCCACGTTGCCGCGCTGCTGGAAGACGTTGACGCGGAAACGGCCCAGGCCGGCGACGCCATAAGCCATATCGAGTTCGGCGGATTCCTTGAACTTCTGCTTCTGCCGGTTCGACATCATGCTGAACGCCATGTTCAGCATGTCTTCGGCGCTAACGCGAGGCTGGTCGCTCAGCGCCACAAGATCGCCGTCAACCCTTATGTGCGGGTAGTTGCCGACCTTGAGGTGCAAATCCGAAGCTTTGCGCTCCATCGCGGTGCGTAACAAATCGTCAATGTGCATGAGTCCTGTCCGAATCCTGCCAACTGTTGCGAGTGGCTGGAAAGTACCACTTTTCGACGAAGCAACGCAATACGGCAACTCACGACAGATAGGTACGAAAGGGAGTCAGGCTTTGCTCATGTGTTCAGCATATGTGTTCACTTGCCGTTTGCCAGCTTCGCCCTGCATTCCGGAAGCCGCCAAATTGCGCAGCCATAGAACCGTGGGGCTGCCAAGGGCATCTATATCGCGTTACCTATGTCCTCCGAGATGACGTCTGCTTATCGTCCCGCCGAAGCGTTTCGGCGCGGGTCGTATCATTTTCCGCACGGGCTGAAGCACAACCTGCTTTGGTACGGTGCGCGGCGGTTGCGTCCACTCGATCCGCTTAAGTTTTTCTCGCAACTCGCTCGCGAGTTCGGCGACATCGCGCACTACCAGCTTGGCGCGAAGCACATCGTGTTTCTGAGCAATCCAGAGTACATTCGCGAAGTGCTGATCGTGCAGCACTCCAACTTCATCAAGGAGCGTACGCAGCAGCGGGCGAGAATCCTGTTGGGCGAAGGCATGATCACCGCCGATGGCGCGGTGCACAGAAAGCAACGCCAGGTAGCGCAGCCTGCATTCCATCGCCAGCAGGTGCCTGCATATGTGGATGAAATCGTGCGGCGCGCGGCGGCGCTGCGCGATCGTTGGCGGGAGGACGAAACGCTCGACGTCTATCGCGAGATGATGCACCTTACCCTAGGCACGGTTTCGGCGACGCTGTTCAACTTCGAACTGGGCGAAGAAGTTGTGCCGCTGAACGCCGGAGTCGGCGACATCATGCAGGTTTATAACGCGCTGGTGTTGCTGCCGGGGATTAACCTGCTGCTTGGCGTGCCTTTCACGCCGCTGCGGAAATTCGTTCATGCCCGCGCTCGGCTGGACGCAACGATTTCGCGAATGATTGCCGAGCGTCGCAAGGCGACTGCGCGCGGGGCGGCAGAAGGGCGCGACCTGCTGCCCTTCATGCTCGCGTCACAGGCGGAGATGGGCTGGACAGACCGCGACCTGCGCGATCAGGTGATAACGATTTTCCTCGCCGGTTACGAAACCATGGCCATCGCACTGACGTGGACGTGGTATGTGCTATCACAGAATCCTGACGCCCGCGAACGCATGTACGCCGAGGTCGATGCGGTGCTCGGGTCGCGCGCGGCAACCTGCGACGATCTGCCAAAACTGCGTTACACCGAGATGGTGCTGGCCGAGTCGATGCGCTTGTATCCGCCGGCGTGGGCGATGGGGAGACAGGCGCTAGCTGACTTTGAGCTCGGGCCGTATCGACTGCCGGCCGGCACGACCGTCCTGATGAGCCAGTTCGTCACGCATCGCGATCCGCGGTATTACCCCAAGCCGCTGCGATTTGATCCTGAGCGGTTTACCCCGGAGGCAAAAGCCGCGCGGCCGCGGTTTTCGTATTTCCCGTTTGGCATGGGCCCACGGCAGTGTATCGGCGAGGCGTTCGCGTGGATGGAGGGAGTGCTGGTGCTGGCTACGTTCGCGCAACGTTGGCGCTTGGAGCACGTCGAGGGACACAAGGTTGAGCCGCAACCGCTGTTCACGCTGAGACCGAAGAACGGGATGCCTATGCGAGTAGCCGCTTGCCGATGAGTGCTGGTTATGGGTGGCGCAGACCTTCAGGCTGTGCCACCCGATTCACCTACTCTACTAGGGGGCTATCCCTGCCAGGGTTCGTCGGCACTGCCGCCATAGATGCCGGGCACCTTGCCGCCAAGCGGGCGCAGATACGTCGATAGCTGTCCTCGGTGGTGGACGCTGTGCTTGTCAACAAAGCCGAGATACTTTACGACCGGCATGGTCATTACGCCGTAGAAATCCACAGGCTTAACGAGTTGTTCGGCTGTCATGTCGCGCACTCGCTGAACGGCCTTCGGGAACTCCTGTTCGTACCATTGCGCAAGAGCTTTAGGTTCGGCAGGGATGTCTGGGAACATGGGCTCCATCTTGAATTCGCCATTGGCGATCTCGTGCAGGAATTGCACTTCGACCTCGACAATGTGCTTCGCAAGTTCTGGGGCAGTCTTCGACTTCGGGTCAGGACGGTAGTCGCCGGGGAGAACAGCGCCGACAACTTTCTTTGTCGCTTCGAACTCTCCTGTCACGGATTCAAGCAGGAAGTCGCGCAAGGCGACAGCGAACTCAGGTGTCATAGCGGCAGTGCTGGCAGTGGTCATTGCAATTCCTCCACAGAAGTGTTCAAGGATTCTACCCCAGATGTCGGAGCGCGGACGCGAGACGGCAGTTGCCAGTCGCCAGTCGCCAGGCGCCGGTTGCCGCTGGCAGAGCTAAGTTGATAGAACAAAAAGAAGGAGCGCCCTGTGGGCGCCCCTTGTCTGGACACTCTAACTGATCCTGCTTTATTGGAAACGCCGCGCTGGAACTACGCGCCGACGGGTTGTTTGGCTGTCACAGGCACGGGCGTAAGCCAGTTGTAGCGATCTGGCTTGGCGCCTTGCAGGATTCCGAAAAGCTCGGAGTGGATTGTCTTGGTGATCGGGCCCATCTTGCCGTTGGCAACCACGATCTTATCGACCGAGCGAATCGCAGTAATTTCGGCCGCGGTCCCGGTGAAAAAGACTTCGTCGGCGACGTAAAGCATCTCGCGCGGTATAACCTGCTCGACGACTTCGATGCCGAGTTCCTTCGCGATGCGCAGGACGGAGTCGCGAGTAATGCCGGGCAGCACGGAGTTGCCGAGCGGCGCCGTAAGCAATTTCTCGCCACGCACCACGAACAGGTTCTCGCCCGAGCCTTCGCTGACGTAGCCGTTTGCGTCGAGCGCGATCCCTTCAACGTAGCCGTTCAGAATGGCTTCCATCTTGATGAGCTGCGAGTTCATGTAGTTCGCGCCGGCCTTTGCCATCGCCGGCAAGGTGTTCGGGGCCATGCGCGTCCAACTGGAGACGCAGACATCGACACCATCATCCGGAGATCCGCCGCCAAGATACTTGCCCCAGGCGTAGTTCGCCATGTACACCTCGGTCGGAGAGTTGAACGGGTTAACGCCGATCTCGCCGTATCCGCGCAGGATAATGGGGCGGATGTAGCAGGGCCAAATGCCGTTCACGGCGACGAGATCGAGCATGGCTTCGACCAGCTGTTCGCGGGTGAACTTGGTGTCAATGCGGTAAATCTTTGCTGAATCCAGCAGGCGCTGCATGTGTTCATGCGCGCGAAAAACTGCGGGGCCGCTGGGCAGGTTATAGCAACGGATGCCTTCGAAGACCGATGACCCGTAGTTGACGACGTGCGACATCACATGGACAGTGGCGTCGTCCCAGGCGATCATCTTTCCGTTATGCCAAATTTTGTCGGACTTCTTGATGGCCATGCGGCGCTCCTTCGAGGTCTGTTGCGGGAATTACCTACTCGCGTTCCGGCCGTCTTCCTCCAACCGGGCGGGCGCATCGGGACCGGAGTCGTCGCGCAATTCGATTCACCGCTCTGCGGAAGGTACTCGGCTGGACTAATAATTATATCCTAAGCTCTCGCGAGTACCGTTCCATGCGGGTGCGGGCACTTTCGCTACGACGGCACACTTATACGATGATCATTGCCCCTTACTGGACGCATCGGGCTGCGACAAGGTTTTGTCAACCGCCGGGAGTGCCGTGCTGCCAATCTCGTCGCCCCGAAAGAATTTGCCCGGAGTGGCGCGCATGACCGGCATGGCGGCGAACGGCTTGCCGTAGTCATTGCTTGCATTCCAGAAAAGGAAGCCTATGCCGCCCTTCTCATGTGCAACGCGAACCTGGGTAATGATGTATTCAGGTGAATAAGTTTTTGTCTTCCATCCAAACGCCTGTAGCCACGGGCGAAGCACGACGCCGCTGCCTGCGGTGATTTTCTGGAACCTCTCCATAGATTCGGAGATGAAGTGCTCCGCCGCATCGCCGGGCAGGGCGTATCCGTCCATGCCGAAGAAGTGTGATGGATAGATCATTGGCGAAAGTATGTCGCAATGCCGGGCCATTTCGGGGATGTTCTGGCCCGTGTGGGAGAGATCGACGGGACGCTGCCAGGCCATAATCCCGAACACGTCGAGCGAGAGCAAGACGCCCATGGGCCACAACTGTGAGTGCGCTTTTTCCAGGAAGTGCGTAACGGCATCCGAGCGCTTCCACTGGGGATGCTCGGTTTCATAAGCGAATTTGGCGTCCTTCTGATCGCCTTCGGCAGGGAAGCGAACGTAGTCGAACTGCACTTCATCGGCCCCACTCTCCGCCGCAAAGCGGGCGAGGGCGATGTTGTAATCCCAAATCTCGCTGCGCGAAGGATCCGCCCAGACAAGTTTGCCGTTCTCTTTCCATGGCTCGCCAGAGCGACGCGAGCGAATGGTCATCTCAGGATGATGCACGGCTATGTGCTCGTCGCGAAAGACTGCAATGCGAGCAATCGCGTGAAGGCCGAGCCCGTGGAGATAGCGGGTGAACTTGGGGAGGTTGCGTATCGCGACACGCTGGGTTGGCGGCGCCAGCGGATGCTGGAACGGAACATTGACCAGCCCGTCACTGTCCTTGACGTCGAAGACGACGGCGTTGCCGCCAGCATTCCGCCACTTGTGGATGATCTCCAACCCGCGTGCGCTGCCAGCCATCGTGCCCGTCAGATAAATAGCGCGGACCTCGTAATCCTTCGCCTTCGCTACTGGCTTCTCGATCCAAGGTCCGGCGATGAATTCAGGGACGATAAGGGTGGTGCCCGGCTTAGGCCAGATGCCCTTCAAATCGAGATTGGTCTTGCGCAAGCCGGCTTCCAGCTCCGAGCCGGTCATGAACTTCGTCTGCGGCAGATATTGTCGGACGATCCCGGGAACGCTATCACCCTTCTTTACCTCATGCAGCGCAGTTCCCGGCGCGATGTTGAGATCCGCCACAGTCGCGGACCCGGGGCCGCCAACAGCAGCTAGTGCGGAAGGGGCGATTGCCGGTGCGGATGGCGAAGCCATAGGCGCAGAACTCGAAATGGCCGATCCGAGCCGCGATGCAGATTTCAAGGGGAAAATTGGTGTCAGCAAATAGACAGAAACTGCGATAGCAAACACGGCAATCAGCGCCGCAAAGACGCAAAGAAAGAGCCTGCGTGACATTTCGTTTCACGATCCAGAGTTGGGGACTGGTGGATCGTAGCACGAACTTACCTCACATCAACGCTTCGGAGGTTCAACGACTCTGGTTACCAACGGACGATAACGGACGATGAAGAGGACGCGGAGATGGTTGACTGTCGCCGATTCCGGCGACAAGACCAAAGCGGACGGCAGGCGACAGAAATGCTGACATTCGCTGCTGGAGAATTCGCATCTAAAAAACACAAGGACGAGGTCCTACGAGCTTTTACTGGCGAAAGATTTGCACAGGCAACGTTGACAACTTAAATCTCCACGCCTCCATCTCACACCGTTGATTGATGTCTCTGGATATCAGCGACGGGGCCAGAAAAGCACAGCATAGGGCCAGCGAATATGAAGACCGGACTCAACGCGAAGCTTGATCCCACCCGCCGCAGCAACGATGCGCAGGATTTTGAAACTGCGATACGCCGAAAGATCGTTGGCCAGGATGCGGCGATCGAGAAAGTTGCTGAAATTTACCAGATGTTCCTCGCCGGACTGAATCCTCCGGGACGTCCGGTTGGAAATTTGTTGTTTCTGGGGCCGACCGGCTCGGGCAAGACGCGAGTGGTTGAGGCATTGGCCGAGTCCCTGTTCGGCGATGCTCGTGCGGTGATCAAGATCGACTGTGCCGAATTTCAGCACTCACATGAAATTGCAAAATTGATCGGTTCGCCTCCTGGCTACCTCGGCCATCGCGAAACCCACCCCCTGCTCACGCAGGAGGCGCTAAACCAGTGGCACACGGAAAAGCTGAAGCTCTCTATCCTGCTCTTCGACGAGATCGAAAAGGCAAGCGACGCGCTTTGGCAGTTACTACTGGGCATCCTGGATAAGGCGACGCTGACGCTGGGCGACAATCGCCGCGTGGACTTGTCGCAGTGCCTGATCGTGATGACCTCGAATCTGGGTGCTGGCGAGATGAACGAGCTGCTTAATGGCTCGTTGGGTTTCGCCCAGACTCCGGCGCACCTCGACACGAGACTCGATGACAAGATCAACCGGACGGCTGTAGAAGCTGCGCGCCGCAAGTTTTCTCCCGAGTTCATGAACCGCATCGACAAGATCGTGGTATTCAGGACGCTGCGCTCGGAACATCTGGAGCAGATACTGGAAATCGAACTTGGGATGGTTCAGCAGCGCATCCTGCAGGCGACAGGGAACAATCAGTTTGTATTCAGCTGCACGCCGAAGGTGAAGCAGTTTTTGCTGGCAGAGGGCACGGACCCGAAGTACGGGGCGCGCCACCTGAAAAGGGCAATCGAGCGCTGCATCGTATTCCCACTGGCAAACCTGGTAGCGACCGGGCAGATTAAGCTGGGCGATTTCATTCGGATCGACATGGATAATGAAAGCAAGATGCAGTTCGTGAAGGAAGCCGAGGGCGCGCTGGTGCCGGTACTGCTGGAGAAATACGGGCCGGAGTTTGGCGCGCAGGCGGCTAAGGCGGGCAAGCAGGCCACCGGACGCCGGGAGCTTGGCGCTGCATCGCTGCTGGACCACAAGTAACCTGGTGCGAACCGGGACTGCAACAGGGCTGCGTAGAATAAAGGTGGTTTCTGAAGAGCGCCGGGGTAACGGCGCTCTTTGTGTTTCGCGCCATGTTTCGCGCCATTGTGTTTGCGGTGCGCAGGTTGGGCGGCTGTGTTGCCCTCTCGGTAAGAATACTTCGTGACGACCGGCGGCTAATCCACCAACTCGGTAACGGATGGGCGTGCATCTAATGTTTACAGATTTTATGTGCAAAGAGAGTTGTCGCTGGCTGCCGGTCGACGTATGCTGCGCTGCGGGTGAGCGACGTTGCAGATTGGAGGCAAGATCAATGTTGGATTTGAAATTCATGCGGTCTGTGGCGCTCGGACTGGTGCTGACCTTGGGTATCGCGCCGTCATGCAGCGCTTCGTCGCAGCATGTGCGGCAAGATGCTTCGGGACGGCTTCAACCGGACACGAGCAACATCTCGGTATCTCCCGAGGAGGAGATCAAACTCGGCCGGCAAGCGATGGCAGAGGTCGAGAAGCAGTTGCCGATCTTGCCGGACTCGAGCCCTGTATCGCAGTATGTGTCGCGCCTCGGCCAACGGCTTGCCGCAAACGCTCCGGGATACAAGTGGCCTTACGTTTTCAAAGTTGTAAATCAGAAGGACATCAATGCGTTCGCCATGCCGGGAGGCCCAGTCTATGTGAACGTGGGTACGATTCAGGCTGCGGACGAGTCTGAGTTGGCGGGCGTGATGGCGCACGAGATCAGCCACGTCGTGATGCGCCACTCCATGCGGCAGGCTTCGAAGTCGCAGTGGATACAGATTGGAGGTGCGCTTGGGAGTGCGGTTCTCGGCGGACTGCTGGGTAACGGCATGGGCGGCCAACTGGCGCAACTCGGCATACAGCTTGGAGCCGGCGGCGTAATCATGAAGTACTCGCGTGAGGCGGAGACCGAAGCCGATCTGATTGGTTCGCAAATCATGTACGACGCGGGCTTTAACCCATACGCGATGGTGGAGTTCTTCCAGGTTCTTGCTAAGCAGGGCGGCGGAGGCGGGCCGCAGTTCCTCTCCGACCACCCCAATCCGGGCAATCGCGCGCAAACGGTGGCGAACGTCATCAAGAAGTTTCCGAAAAAAGATTTCCCGCGTAATGACAGCGCAGAGTTCGCGTCGATGAAGCGGGTCGCAGATGGGCTCAAGCCGATGACCGGCCAGCAGATCGCCGCTCAGCAGAAGCAACAGCGTGGCGGCAGCATTCCTGGCGGCGGAGAAGCGCAGGTCATGCCGGCCGGCGGCTTCAAAGACTTTGACCAGGGAACCTTCACCATCAGCTATCCATCGAACTGGGAAGTTTTTGGCGACCAGCAATCGGGAGTCACGATCGCTCCGCGAGCGGGTGTGGCGGAGAATGCGATTGCGTACGGTGTGGTGATCAGTGGTGCGCGTCCGCAGGATCGCACTTCGCTGGACGATGCGACAAAGCAAATCGTCCAGACCATGCAGCAGCAGAACCCCGACATGAAAGCTGCCGGCAATCCGCAAAGCATCCGCGTAAACGGCGTGAAGGGGCGGTCGGTTGACATGGTGTCCACCTCGCCGCTGCAATCGCAAAACGGGGCGAGCGTGCGTGAGCGCGACTGGTTGGTCACGCTGCCGCGTTCTGATGGTTCGGTGCTCTTCATGGTGTTCGTTGCGCCGGAGCCGCAGTTCGATCAGCTTCGTCCAACTTACGAACAGATGCTGCGCACGGTTCGTGTCAAGTAAGCACCGATGGAAATTGCAGTCAAAGCCCGGCTTCGCGCCGGGCTCTATTGTTTTAGAGAGGTCGCGCTGAGTCGCTGAGCGATGGAGCGACGAACTCGCAGAGTCGAAGGAGCCCTTGATAAGCACGGAGCTGGCAAGAGGGATCCTTCGACTCGGGCTTACGCCCTCGCTCGCTCAGGAGGACAAGGTTTTCCGTCGTTAGGAACACACGGTTTGCCGTAACTCAGCGACTTCTCGCTTTTTCTTGTCGTGTGGTACACAGCCGTGCCATTTCATGCCAGCAGCGACCGGCGGGAAAACCACAAAAGCTTTCAGACATCGTAATACCTACAAGGATGCGCAGACGAGCGTCGAGTCTGGTGATCAACTCATCCCAGCGCAGTTGCCCTGTGCCGACGGATTGCTGTCGCCTCTAAGGATCTGCCGAATCGCATGGCCACTGTTGAAAGTACAAACCGGCTTGAGGTCTCCAGGGCACAACAGCTCAGTTTCGCCTGTGCTCGCGTGGCGGACGCGATCGAACGCAATCCCGTACGCACTCTCATTGCGATCTCGGTCATTTATTTTGCAATAACCTTCATCGTCTCCGGGTTCAGGTTGTTCTGGTTCGATGAGCTGATCACCTACTACATCGCGAAGGTGAACAATGTGCGCGGCATCTGGGACGCGCTCTCACGCGGCGCCGACCCGAATCCCCCTCTCATGCACATCCTGGTGATGTGGTCCATGCGCCTGTTTGGCAACAACCAGATTGCCGCGCGGCTGCCCGCGATTCTGGCCGAATGGTTGGGCGTGATCTGCCTCTTCCTGTTTCTGCGTAAGCGGGTGCCCGTGGTATATGCCGCGGCCGGAGTGTTTTTCTTTATCGCGACGCGCGCTTTCGACTACGCATACGAGAGCCGCTCCTATGCGCTGACGCTTGGGTTCGCGATGCTGAGCCTTGTGCTATGGCGATCGGCGGTCGAAGGACGGCATCGGATCATTGCTTCAGTCGGGCTGGCGATCACGCTGGCTGCTGGCATCTCGTCGAACTACTTTGCCGTACTCGCATTTTTCCCTATTGCAGTCGGGGAACTGGTGCGGAATTTCGAAACGCGAAAAATTGAGTTGCGGGTCTGGCTCGCGCTGGCAGCCGGCGGCTTGCCGATGCTGTTCTACATTCCGCTCATCAATCACGCGGTGGCGCAGTTCGGCCCCTACGCCTGGAATAAACCGAATCCGGACTTCCTGTTCGACAGCTACGACTCGATGATTGACCTGGTCTTCTATCCGGCATTGGCGCTGTTTGAGGCCGGACTGGTGATCTATATCTACCAACGCACCAGCGAAGGCCGGGTTACCCCGCCCGTCCTGCCCCGCCACGAGCTGGCGGCCGTCATGACGCAGATGGCATACCCGTTGATCGGTTACGCCATTGCGGTTGCACGCGCGGGCATGATCAGTCCCCGGTTCGTCTTACCTATGTGTTACGGGTTCGCGATTGCCGTGGCTGTAACCGGGTACAGGCTGTTCTCGAGGACCAGCGTGGGCGCGATGGCGTTGTTGTTCGTCTGCTTCAGTTGGGCTCTCGCCCGCAATGCGCAGAGTGCCTCCGAACTGTTGGAGCAGCGCGAGGCCTTTTACAACGTGCAGAACTCGTTGCCGGCCGAAGGCACGATTGTCGTTTCCGATTCTCTGCTGGCGTTGCCGCTGTACTACTATTCGCCGCCGCAGCTTTCCTCACGCATCGTTTTCCCAGTTGATTTCGACGCGATTCGCCGCTACAAGCGGGAGGATTCTCCGGAGCAGAATCTTTGGGCCGGACGAAATATCTTCCCCATCCGAATCCAGTCGCTGAAGGGATTGGCGCGGAGTACGCCGAAGTACGTCATCGTCGCGACGAGGGACAATTGGCTGCTGCAAAAACTGTCAGCGGAGGGAACTCCGGCCGAGCCACTGCCGATCGATATAGGCAGCCGTCACATTGGAGGCTTCACCCCGCTCTGTCACGGGGAGGCTTTCCTGTTTGAAAAGGGCCCCGCTTTCACCTCCGATTCACGGCATCCGCACATACGAACGCGGCCCGGGCACAGCCGAGCGTTGAGACTAAATGGAAACGGTAACCGGACCCCGTGAACCCTACAAGCGCGAATCCTGGCAGGAAGGAAACTGCCATCATTATTGGTGCGGGTCCGGCGGGTCTTACCGCCGCGTACGAACTGCTTAACCGCACGGACATTTTGCCGGTTGTGCTCGAAAAGAGCACCTACATGGGTGGTCTCTCCCGCACGGTTGAATACAAGGGAAACCGCATAGACATCGGCGGCCACCGCTTCTTTTCCAAAAGCGATCGCGTGATGGACTGGTGGCTGCAACACATGCCGCTGGAAAATGAGAATGCAGCGGGACAGACCATCGGCTATCAGAACCACAAGCGCCCGATCCCGATCAATGCGCCCATTGGACAGGCAGAGAAGAATGGCCATCGGGTCATGCTGCTGCGCGAGCGAAAGTCGCGCATCTATTTTCTTCGGAAGTTCTTCGACTATCCCATTCAGCTCAGCGCGAATCTTCTACGGAACTTGGGGATCATTCGCGTCGTGAGGATCGGCTGCAGCTACATGTGGACGGCGATGTTCCCGCCGAAGCGCATCGAGAATCTTGAACAGTTTTACATCAGCCGCTTTGGCCGCGAACTCTACCGGACGTTTTTCAAATCCTACACGGAGAAGGTCTGGGGAGTTCCCTGCGAAAAAATCAGCGCCGAATGGGGAGCGCAGCGCGTGAAAGGCCTCTCGATTTCGAAGACGATTGCGCACGTGCTAAAGAAAGCTCTCACTCGTGCGAAGGATGTGCGCCAAAAGAATACGGAAACCTCTTTGATCGAGCAGTTCATGTATCCCAAATTTGGCCCCGGGCAGCTATGGGAGATCGTCGCCGAGAAGGTGAAGGCCATGGGTGGCGAGATATACACCGACTTCGCGGTGGAAGCGATCAAGACAGACGGTCACCGCGTGGTGGCTGTGGACGCTCGCGACGGCAACGGTGATCGGTGGGAGTTCCGGGGCGAGTATTTCTTTTCAACCATGCCCGTAAAAGAGCTGACCAACGCGCTCGAGGCTGATGTTCCGCAGAATGTGCGCGAAATCAGTAATGGCCTTCAATATCGCGATTTCATCACCGTTGGGCTGTTGGTGAACAGGCTGGTCGTAAAGGACAAGGACGCCCCGGCAGGGCTGATCAAGGATAACTGGATATACATTCAGGAGCCGGAGGTTGCGGCGGGACGCCTGCAGATCTTCAACAACTGGAGTCCGTACATGGTGCGGGATCCAAATACGGTGTGGATCGGCGTGGAATATTTCTGTTACGAGTCGGACGGACTCTGGAGCAAGTCTGACTCGGAGACGGCCGGCCTGGCGGCGCGGGAACTGGAACAGATAGGCATCATCCAGCAGAGTGATGTGCTGGACTCGACCGTCATTCGCGTACCCAAGACGTACCCGGCGTACTTCGGAGCGTATGAGCGATTCGAGGAAGTGCGTTCGTACCTCGACAGCTTCGAGAACCTGTTCCTGGTTGGACGGAACGGCATGCACAAGTACAACAATCAGGATCACTCAATGCTGACGGCGATGACTGCCGTGGACAACATCCGCACAGGCCGCACGGATAAATCAAATATCTGGGCCGTCAATACCGAGATGGAGTACCACGAGGAGAAAGCGGAGGACGCGGCGGAACCTCGCGCGGCTTAGGTCCCACCTGATTTCCTGCCCGTCCAGATAATCTGTTGAGGCTGCGTTCGCCGAAGCACTAGCCCTTCTTCAGTTCAATGAGGACTTGGCGCGCGACTTCCTTGAGAGTCTCGAAAACGCCGTTGCCCTGGAACGCTACCGCCTCAAAAACGGCTTCGTTGCGCTTGACCAATTCTTTCTTCAGGGTATCGACGGGGAGCGCGTTGGGAAGGTCGCGCTTGTTCAGTTGCAGAACGTACGGGATCTTCTGGTGGTCGTAGCCGTGCTCTTTCAGGTTGTCGACCAGGTTTTCGAGCGCTTCGATGTTTGCATCCATACGCTCTTCCTGGGAGTCGGCGACGAAGACGACGCCATCCACACCGCGCAGGATGAGCTTGCGGCTGGCATCGTAAAAGACCTGTCCGGGAACCGTATAGAGATGGAAGCGCGTCTTGAAGCCGCGAACCGTGCCGAGATCGAGCGGCAGGAAGTCGAAGAACAGGGTTCGATCGCTTTCCGTAGCCAGCGAGATCATCTTGCCCTTTTGTTTCTCGGCCGTTTTGTCATAGATATGCTGCAAATTGGTCGTCTTGCCGCCGAGTCCGGCGCCATAGTAGACAATCTTGCAGTTAATCTCGCGGGCAGCGAAATTGATGAAACTCAAGGGCGTGCCTCAGGTTATCGGTGTGCGCGCGGTCGTACGCGCGCGTCGGGGGACGACGAATATAGAGCAAGCGGGTACAGCTTGGTTTATATCACAGCGTGTCAGGCGCAAGCTGATTGTCTCGCCAAGTGCCGTGTTTGTCACCAGCATGAGTACTTACCAAAGGCACACGCACACTGGTTACGAATAGGACTTCCTTCTCTCATGCCTCACGTGCAGGCTTCCAGTTTCGGTTACTTTCTCGGCGGCGGCAGCGGGTAATAACCGTCACGCGCGAACACCTTCAGGCCGCTACGGTCAACTCGTACTTCTATACTGCGGTAAGCGGACGAAGGAGTAGCTCCGGTGTTGTAGCCAAGCGTGTACTGGTTGCGCGCCTGCTCGGTGATGCGGGCATATGCCCGCTCGATAGCATCTTTTGAGAACTCGGTGATTACGTCGCCGCCGGTGGCGGAGGCGTACTTGGGCAGAATGTTGCCGTAACCCTGGCGGGGCAGACGAATTTTGCTCAGCGTGCCATAGCCGGGGATGGCGGCAGAATCCACGGCGACTGCGTACAACGTGACCTCGTTCGAGAGCAGAACTTTCAGGACGTCGCTATAGCTTGCGACACTGCCATCTTCGCGGCCTTCGCTGATGACGAAGATGATCTTGCGACGCGTGCGATCACGCTTCGAGAGATCGATGGCGGCACGCAGGATGGCGTCATTCAGTACGCGCGAGGGTTCCATGTTGCGCGTACTGCTGGTCGCGGTTCGGTAGGTGCCGGGATCGGCGGGACGTCCGTTGATGGTTGGGCCACTTACCATGGGGCCGGAATTCACGGCCACGCCGCCCGTACGTCCTTCCACCTGCTTCAATTTGCGCAGGGTTGCGGTGGACTTGTCGCTCAGGGCGGCGGCAAAATCCTGCTGCTGTTTGACCGTGTTTCCGTAAGTGTAAACGGCTAGCTCGTCGAATTCGCTAAACGCGCCGCCAAGGGAGGCGACGGTGTCCTGCACCCTGCGCAACGCTACGTCGGCCATACCGGCGTCAACGACGACGGCGGCCGAAATCGGGAACGGATCGCTGGTGAAGAATCGAACGTTTTGCTTGTTGCCGTCTTCAAAAATCGAGAAATTTTCGCGGAGCAATCCATAGATTGGCCGTCCCGAAGTGTCTTTGACGGTCACGGGAACGAGCACGAAGTTGACAGGCTTGACCAGGGTAAAGAGCTGGTCGCGTTCGCTGCCCTTCATCTGTGTTTCGCCGCCTTGAGGAACGGTTCGAACCTGCGGCTGCGGCGGCGCAGGCTGCTGCTGGTCGGCTGCTGCTGCTGGCGTCCCGGCGTTCTCTGACGCTGGCGGGTCAGCTTGGTTACCCGAGGGCGAGTTGCTTGCGGGCGGTTTACTGGACGCCGGGTTCGCGGAAGGCGGGTTGCTGGAAGGTGCCGGACGCGTAGGTGCCGTCGAGTTCGGCATGGTCAGCACGGGCTTGGAAGCCGAAGGTGCGTCTGGGACATCGTTCTGCGGCGTGGGAGCATTCGGGACGTTCTGCTGAGCCGGGATGGAGGACGGGAACATGAACGCCCCCAGGAGAACCACCGTTACGCTCATTCTCGCAATCACTCTGGACATGCTGCCCCCTTTGCGACCAACGCAAAGCTGCTGTTTTACGATAACCTGCAACTAAGTGTATAGAACTGCATTTACATACTAGAACACCACGGCGGCCGAGAGAAGCTATGCGACTTGGAATCCGACTGGGTCTGCTATTTGCGATTGCATGTTGGCTGACGGCAGTGCCCTTGCCAGCCCCGGCACAGAACAGCGCGCCGCAGAGCGCATCGCAACAGGCAGGTAGTCAACAGCAGCAGGATCAGGAGCCCCTTGAGACCTTCAAGGTGGACGTTAACGTCGTCAGTTTGTATTTCAACGTGAAGGACAAAAAGGGTGCGCTGATCCCAAGCCTGAAGAAGGAGGATTTCCAGGTCTTCGAAGACGGCAAGCCGCAGACCATCAAGTACTTCACTGCGGAGAGCAACCAGCCGCTTACACTCGGGCTCATGATCGATACGAGCGGAAGCCAAACGCGGGTTCTGCCGTTTGAGCAGGAGGCCGGCAGCCAGTTCTTACGGGACGTCTTGCGTGACAAGGACTTGGCTTTCGTCATCAGTTTCGATGTCAACGTGGAGTTGCTGCAGGACTTTACTTCCTCAGGCCAGTCGCTGCGTGCCGCCCTGAACAGGGCGCGGGTGAATACAGGAGGCGGCAGCGGCGGCGTGCCGGGAATCGGCCAGGGACCGGTGCCGGTGAGCAGGCCGCGCGGCACACTGCTTTACGACGCAATCTTCCTGGGTTCGGACGAGAAACTGAAGCAGGAGGTCGGCCGCAAGGCGATGATCATTCTGACCGATGGCGAGGACCAGGGCAGCCAAATCTCCGTCAGGGATGCGATTGAGGCAGCGCAGAAGTCGGACGCGATCTGCTATGTGCTGCTGATCGAAGACAATGCGCAATACAACGGCTTCGGCGCAGGCGAAATGAAGAAGCTCGCCCAGGAAACAGGCGGGCGCGTAATCGAAGTTGGCAATGAATCGAAGAAACTGAGGGAAGCGTTCCAGCAAATTTCGAACGAACTACGTAGCCAGTACTCGATCGGATACACGCCCACCAACCAGAAGCATGATGGGACATACCGGAAGGTCGAGATCAAGACAACGGCTGAGGGCTTTAAGGTGCAGTCACGCAAGGGGTACTACGCCACCAAGCAGTGAAACGCGAAGCAGCGAAACACAAGAGCATCATTTTGAGCGAAGCGAAGAATCACGCATAAACACTTTCGTCAGCAATAGAGCCCAGTCCAGGTCGGCAGGTAAAAATCAAAAGCCCGGCTCGCGCGCCGGGCTTTAACTATTCACGCTCAATTATCTCTATCCACTACTCTTCACTGCTTGGGAGCGTAATACCCCTTCCGAGCGCGGACTCGCAGGTTCTTCTGGTTGGCGGCTGAGATCGCAATAGGGCGATAGCGTCCGTCGGCGACGAAGTCAGCCGGCTTGTATGCAACGGCGTACTGGCTGCGCAGTTCGTCCTGAATTTCCGAGAAGGCGTCGGCTACGTCCTGCAACTTGAACGGGAAGAACGTACGTCCACCGGTGGTTTCGGCAAAGCGCTCAAGGACTTTGTCTCCGCGCGTTTTTACACCGCTGATGTTCGTGGAAATGGCGTAAACGATGACTTCCGCGCGTTGCGCCATTTCGATCGCTTCTTCACGGGTGACGCGGCTCTGGTTATCCTCACCATCGCTGAGCAGGATGATCGCCCGGCGAGTGGGGCCAGCGGCACTGGCGTTCATGAGCTTGTCGCGGCAGGCGAAGAAGACGGCGTCGAAGAGCGCGGTGCCTCCGCCAGGACGAAGCACACGTACGCCCTTGGAGAGTTTTTCCGTACTGTCGGTAAAGTCCTGTGTGACCTCGGCTGCCGAGTCAAAGCCAATCACAAACGCCTGGTCGGATTTGGGCCGAACAATCTGGTTGAGGAACTCGATCGCGGCTTCCTGCTCAAACTTGAAGCGGTCGCGAATGGAGTTTGAGGAATCGACAAGCAGGCCGACGCGCAACGGAAGATCGGTCTCGCTGCGGAAATTGACAATCGACGCAGGTGGCTTGTTGTCGTCCAGGACGCGTATGTCGTCCTTCTTGAGATCCTTTACGAAGCGGCCGCGCTTATCGGTGACGGTGAAGATAAGGTTCACCTCACTGACCTTCACGCGGAAGGTCTCAATCGGGTCACCTTCCGTTTCCGGCGCTTGTTGCGAACTACCGTTCGGTTGTTGAGCGGATTGCGCTGCTGGCGGCTGCGATTGCGGAGCGACACTACCTCCGGCTTTCGGCGTGCTCTGCCCATCAGATGGAGTTGTCGCTGGCGGCGTGGCGGACGGCTGCGTGTTCGACGCTGATGGCTTCGTGGCATCCGGCTTGGCCTGCTGTACCGGCGCGCTGGGCGGAGTGTTTTTCTGCTGTTGCTGCTGTACCGTCGCCGACGGGGCCGAGGGCAGTTCCTTCGCGGACTGCTGCGCCGAGGCCGGAACAAGCAGGGCAACGGCAGCACTCAAAACGATAAGCCAATTTTTCATCGGAACTCTCATTATACGCTCTGTTCCGCCATGTCTCCACGTCCGGAAGTACGTTCCCTATGGTGCGCAGGCAGCGCAAGGGCCAGTGACGGACCTGGTATTACTTAAGCTCTCAGCCGGGCAAGGAACTCCTGCAAGTCCGGCGGGAGCGGCCGGGCAAAAGCCAGTGGCGCGCTTGTGCGTGGGTGCTTCAGTTCGATAGCAGCAGCATGCAAGAAGTTTCTCTTCAGGGACAAAGCTTTCGTTTCGGTCGCCACCGGGCGTTCGCGTCGGGCGTCGGCCTTCTTCGCTTCCGTGCGTGTGGAGATCGCATTCCCTCGCGCCTCGCGATCGAGTGTCTGGGCGGATAAGGTCGCGGGCGCGCCGTAAAGCGTGTCGCCCACGACGGCGTGGCCGATGGATGACAGATGTACACGTATTTGGTGCGTGCGCCCTGTCTCGATCTTGACCTCAACCAGGGTGAAGCGCCCGTAAGGCGAAGTTACGCGCTCCAGGACTTTGTAGTGCGACACGGCCTCGCGGCCACCGGTGAGCTTGGTTGTCATCCGAGTGCGGCGCACGTTGTCGCGGCTGATGGAAGCAGCGACCGTGCCACTGTCTTGCTTAATGTGTCCGTGTACTAGGGCGATGTAGCGTTTGTTCACCTCGCGCGAGGCGAACTGTGTGCTCAGTCGCCGATGCGAAACATCGTTTTTCGCGACAACGATCAGGCCGCTGGTGTCCTTGTCGAGACGATGAACGATGCCGGGGCGAAGTTCTCCGTTGACTTCGGAGAGCGCGCCGAAGCGGTGCAGCAATGCATTAACCAGGGTTCCGCTGTTGCGCGGATCTTCGGCATTGCCGGTGCCGGCATGAACAAGCATTCCCGCGGGCTTGTTGATGATCGCGAGATCGTCATCTTCGTAGACGACATCGAGCGGAATGTCTTCCGCAGTGGCACGCAGGGGCGGTGCCTGGGGTGGGCCAAGAACCTCAATACGTTCGATACCACGCAGCCGGAGTGACGCTTTGGCTTGCGCGCCGTCGACGAGGATTTTGCCCTCCTCCAGCAACTGCTGTACGCGAACGCGGCTTACGTCAGGCAATTGCGAGACAACAAATTGATCGAGGCGGCGTCCGGCGTCTTCCGCCGTGACCTGTAAATCGGTTGGATACTCTTGTTCAGACATTCAACTAGAAGAATAGCAGGAAGCTGGTGAGCTGCTAAGTCGCTGGGTCGAAGTCTAAGCCGCTGAGTCGCTAAGCTACCTAAGAGCTAGGACCTCTGTCCTCCTGAGCGAGTGCGTAAGCCCGAGTCGAAGGAACCCTCTTGCCAGTCCGTGCTGATCAAAAGGGGTCCTTCGACTCCGCGACTTCGTCGCTCCGCTCACTTCAGGAATTGCAAGGGGCCTAGCAGCTCAGTCGCTTAGTAGCTCAGCAGCTAACCGGCCTTTGCGCTGGCTTGCACCGGAATGCGCTTCTCAAGCGGGAATCGGATCATCCAGAGGATTCCGCCGCCGATGACGAGGCAGATGGCGATGAGTTGCGTGCCGGTCATGATGCCGAATACCTCTCCGCGTCCCGGATCTCCGCGCAGGAATTCGAGGAAGAAGCGCGCTACTCCGTACAAGAACATGTAGAGGCCGACGACCTGTCCTTCGAACCGCTTGCGTTTTACGAGCCAGTAGAGGATCGCGAAGATGATGAACTCGATGGCCATTTCATAGAGCTGCGTCGGGTGCAGGTGTACGCCGAGCGGGGTTCCCACAAGCTGATTCGCCAATGGATCGGTGAACGTTACGGCCCAGGGGACGTCCGTCTCTTTGCCCCAACAGCAGCCAGCCGCGAAGCAGCCAATGCGTCCAAAGGCGTGGCCCAGGGCTACGCCGGGGGCTAACACATCCGCAGCGCGCAGAAATGGGATGCGGTTGTGGTGCAGGTACCACCAGCAGCAGAAGATTGCCAGCACGAGTCCGCCGGAGAAGACTCCACCGGCCTGCAGCGTTGCTCGGCTGAATATCTCGCCCGGATGACTGGAGTAGTAGCCCCAGTCGACGATGACCATGAGCAGCTTCGCGCCAAGAATGCCGGAGAAGATGGCGATGCCGCCAAGGTTCCACATCTTGTCGGGGTCGAGCCCCTGTTGACGCGCCAGGCGAAAAACGACCGCGAGCCCGACGATGAGGCCGATAGCGGCCATCACACCGTACGTGGGCTGACTGAAACTGCCTAGGTGAAAGAGACGAGGGAACACAACACTATTTTAGATGCTGAGAGCTGCTGAATAGACATTATTGTTTGTGCAGAGAATTTATTTGGGAAGTGCCGTTCAGTCGAGACTGACGCAAAAAGATACCGACCCGCGGGGCCGTGTGGGGCAAAGCGCCTGTGAACCCTCAATTGAGGTGGGTGCCCCCCGAGATCCTTTAGGCCTATCCGACTGGGGACTGGCTCACCAGACCGTTAGACGAGTCGGGCTCCCGTTCACAAGATATCGGTTCGCAGCGGTTTATTGCCCCATCACCAACTTTGCAGGTCGGCTCTGAACTTTAGATGCTATGAGAAGCCCGGAAGTAGCACAAGAGGACGCGGCGAAATTGTTGGAACTGAAGATGCTGGGCAGATATCGAGCTCGCGCAGTACAAGCAGAGCAGCGGTAGCAATTTGCTATTCATATCAGGCCCGGCAAGGAATCTATCCTACGCGGCGGCCGTCTTGTAATACCTCATCCAGCGCGGAGCCCAGGTGTGATGCGCGCTCCGTGTATTCGCCGAAGCCTTCGTGCTTGCGCTTGAGCATGTGGTACTCGTCGGCGATGTTGAGGGCGGCGAGCACGGCAAGGCGCAGAGAATCCACCGTGGCGGTCTGCTGCGCGACAGCGCGCATCTTGCAATCAACGTACTCGGCCAGTTTCTTTATGTATTCCGCATCAGAACCACGCAGGTTGTAGGCCTGTTCGTAAATCTCAACGCGAATACTGCCGTTCGATTGCGCCGCCGGATTATCTTTGCCGTTTGCCATTGTGCCCTTTGTGCGAAGATCGCCTGAGTGCCTTCGGCTAACCCAACGCCGAAGGTGCACAGCCGCTACTCGAGTTGTCGTTTAATCAACCGATTGTTCGATGAGACCGTCGATCTGTTCAAGCATCTTTTCGACGCGGCCCTTCACTTCTTCGCGCTCGCGCTTCAGGGAGATCAGTTCGCCCTTGAGCGATTCAATCTCTTCTTCGCGAGATTCCAGTTGCTCGCGTACGCGAGTAAGGTCGCGTTCCACGGCCATCTTCGATTCGCGAGAATTCTTGAGCAGTTCAATCGTGCGGTAGACCTTTTCCTCGAGGGAAAGGAAATCGTTTGTGGAGCCTTGCGCGGAAACTTCGGATGCCTTAACGGACATGTACTGTTTGTCCTCGGAATATTATGCAGAACTTGAGCGAAGTATAACGCAATAAGCTGTGGAAGAGACGAACAGCGAAGTTCGGACGTCAGACTTCAGACTTCAGACGGCGGAGATCAAACATCTTTGTCCTCCTGAGCGAGGGCGTAAGACCGAGTCGAAGGATCCCTATTGCCAGCTCGGCGCTGATCAAAGGGGTCCTTCGACTCCGCGACTGCATCGCGCTCAGGAAGACGAGAAGTCGCTGAGCTACTGAGCTGCTGAGTCGCTGAGCTACAGAAAACCCGACGCTACAAAGGCGAAACGCCAAATAGCTGTACTTCTCCCGGCATTGACGTGAGTTGAAGAAAGAAATGGCGCGGCCGGAGCCGCGCCAAGCTTTTGCTTTTGTCTAACGTCTGCTGTTTGACGTCCGTCGTCTGACGTCCGCTTTTAGCGCTGCGTGCCGCCGAGTGCCTCGAGCGCCTTGATAATCTGCTGCGCCCACAGTGCAACTTCGTCGTCGCGCAAGGTGCGCTCGGAGGACTGGAATTCCGCGCGCAAGAGGATGGAGTACTTGCCCGCCGGAATGTTGCCGCCTCGGAATATCTCGACGGGCACAAAGCTGTTGAGGTTTTCGATCCTCAGCGCAGCGACGCTGTTGCGTATGCGCTCGAACTGCACTTCGTCCGGCAGCAGAAATGAAAAATCCCGGCCCACGGCAGGGAAGCGCGGAATCGGCTTGTACTGCGGCTCGCGTAGTTCAAAATCAAAGAGGCGGTCGAGCATGATCTCGGCTACGAAGACTTCCTGCCGCAACTTGCGTGCGGCGGTGGCTTCGGGATGGAGCTGGCCAAAGCGCGCGATCGTAGCTCCATCGGCGATGGCGCGGGCGGAGCGTCCGGGGTGGAAGTACTCGGGCGTGTGCGAGTCGTAATAGATCTGCTTAACGTCGAACTGTCCGAGCAGGGCTTCGATGTCGCCCTTCATGTGGAAGAAGCTGTAGGGCTGAACCTTCACGTGTACGCCGCCGGACGTGGCTGCGCCTGTGCCGACGAACGAGATGCGCCGCCGCTCCTCGACCTTGTCGCCCGTGAGTTCAAAGACATCGCCCGTTTCAAAGAGCCTTACGTCCGTGTTGCCGCGATTGAGGTTGTAAGCGGCCTGGTTCACCAGTCCGGGTATCAACGAAGTGCGCATGTAGGAGGCCTCTTCGCTGAGTGGATTGGCGAGCTGCACGGGCTGTTCGCCACCGAAGGCCCTGGCATCTTCCAGCGGGATGAACGTGGAAGACATGGACTCGCTGTAGCCAAGCGCGAGGAGTTGCGAGCGCAGGAGCGCCTGCTTACGTGCCGTGGGCAGATCGACGACTCCTCCGGCAAACAAAGGCAGGGTATTCGCGAACTTGTCGTAGCCGTAGATGCGAGCGATCTCTTCAATGACATCGATGGAACGCTCGACGTCGAGACGCCAGGTCGGAACCTGCACGGCGAAGTCTATGACGCTCTCGGCGATAGCGGCGCGTGTTCCTCCGCTTCCAATGGTCGCCGCAGGACCGGCAACAGCGGTTGACGCCGTTCCGTTTGCCGCGCGTCCCGGTGTAATGGTGAAGCCGAGGCGGCGCAGGATGCGTGTGATCTCCTGCTCGGGGATGTCTGTGCCGAGGATGCGGGTAATGTCCGTGCGCGACAGCGAAAGTGTCGGGCGCTCGACGACGCGACCGACGACGTCGATCTCGGCTTCAAGTTGTCCGCCTGCGGTCTGCAGCACAATTTCGGCGACGCGGGCGCATGCGATGGACGTGATGCCGAGATCGGCACCGCGTTCGTAGCGGTGCGAGGCATCTGTGTGCATCCCGAGACGCTTGGAGGTGCGGCGAATCGAGGCCGGGTCGAACCACGCGGACTCGATCAGAATGTTCTTCGTGCGCTCGGTAATCATCGAGTCGAAGCCGCCCATCACTCCGGCGATGGCCATTGGCTTTACGGCGTCGGCGATTATCAGGTCCTCGGGTGAGAGCTTGCGTTCCACGCCGTCGAGGGTCTTTAGCGTTTCGCCCTCGCGGGCACGACGCACAATGATCTTGCCGCCCTCAAGCAGATCGAGGTCGAAAGCGTGCGTCGGTTGTCCGAGTTCCTGAAGAACGTAGTTGGTCGCGTCGGCCACGTTGTTGATTGGGCGAGAGTCGATCAGTTCGAGCCGGTGCGCAATGTGCGCTGGCGACGCGGCAATCTTTACGTCGCGAACGATGCGCGCCGTGTATTGTGCGCAGCCCTGGGCGTCGTCGATCTGGATGGTGAAGTTCGACTGCTTTTGCGTGGCCGGAAGCTTGGGGGCGACCGGCTTCAGGTCGGCGTCGTAGATGGCCGAAACCTCGCGCGCGATGCCGTAGTGGTTCATGGCGTCTACGCGGTTGGTCGTTACCTCGGCTTCGTACACCAGGTCGAGGCCCTCATTGTAGAAACCCTCGATGGCGACGCCGGAGGCGGTAAGCTTTTCCGCCATCTGGCGGTCGTCGTCAGCGACGGAGATGAAGTCGCGAATCCATTGCGGAGAAATTTTCATAATCAGTTGCCAGTTGCCGGACGTCAGTTGCCGGACGCCAGTTGCCAGGGGCCAGACCGAGAGCTACGCGAACTGCTCCAGGAACCGCACGTCGCCGAGGAAGAACTGCTGGATGTCGTCCACGTTGTACTTCATCATAGCGAGGCGTTCGACGCCTATGCCGAAGGCGAAGCCGCTGTACTTCGCCGGGTCGTAATCGACGAATCCAAACACGGCCGGGTCAACCATTCCGGCACCGAGCAGTTCAATCCATCCGCTCTGCTTGCACGGACGGCAGCCTTTGCCGCCGCAGAACGGGCAGCTGATCATGACCTCCGCGCTGGGCTCCGTGAAAGGGAAGAACGACGGACGAAAACTAGTCTTCACCGATGACCCGAACAGGGCCTTCATCGCGTGGTCGAGTGTGCCCTTCAGGTCGCCGAAGGTGATGTTGGTGTCCACGCAGAGACCCTCGACCTGGTGGAACACGGGCGAGTGCGTTGCGTCAGGCGCATCGTTACGGTGAACTTTGCCGGGACAGATGACGCGCACGGGCGGGCGCTGCTTCTCCATGGTGCGCACCTGCACGGGTGATGTGTGCGTGCGCAGCAGGAGTCGGTCGCGCTGTGGACGGCGTTCCTGTCCGGCGACGAACAACGTGTCCTGCGTGTCGCGTGCCGGGTGGTTTGGCGGAAAATTCAGCGACTCGAAATTGTAGTAGTCGGCCTCGACCTCCGGGCCTTCGGCAATGGAATAGCCCATCTTGACGAAGACATCGACGAGTTCGTCCATCACTTGCAGAACAGGATGCTTGACGCCAATCTGCCGTCGAATGCCGGGCAGGGTCACGTCGACACGCTCGGCGGCGAGCTTGGATACGGAAGCCGAACCGGAGGCGCGCTGCTGCTGGGTCTCCATGGCTTGCTCGACTTCGGCCTTGAGCTTGTTGACGCGCTGTCCGGCGTCGCGCTTCGCGGGGCCGGGCGCGGCTTTCAGCCACAGGTCATTAACCTGCGTGAGGATGCCGTTCTTGCGCGCCATCCAGCGGTCGCGGAGGTTCTTCCATTCGGCTTCGCCAGTGATGGTGGAGGCTTCCTGTTCGAGCGCGGAAAGCAGGTCCGCGGCGGCGCGGTCGAGCGCGGTGGGCGAGTAGTCTTCGAGTTTCGGAACGGTGTACATAAGAAATCGCTACTGAGCTGCTGAGCTTCTAGCTTCTGAGCTTAGCGACTTAGTAGCTAAGCAGCTCAACAGCTAAAAGCTAAGCCACGGACTTGCACAGATCGAACACGGATTGTAACTGGAATCCGTGAATCTCCGTGCTAATCCGTGGCTACGCTGATCTTCTTGATCTTCGGTGAACTACGCTGTGGGCGTCGCCAATGGTTTGGCGGCCTTCGCCTGCTCGGCAAGAGCGGTAAAGCCAGCCGGGTCGTTCGTGGCGATGTCGGACAGGATCTTGCGATCGAGTTCGATACCGGCCATCTTCAGACCACTAATGAAATGGCTGTAGCTCATACCATTCAGCCTGGCGGCGGCGCCTATGCGCACGATCCAGAGCGAGCGGAACTGGCGCTTCTTCTGCTTGCGGCCGGTGAAGGCGAACTTAAGTCCACGCTGCACGGCTTCCTGAGCAGCCTGGTACAACTTAGATTTTGTGAGGAAGTATCCTGACGCTCTCTCAAGGATCTTCTTGCGCTTGTCGCGGCGCTTAGTACCACGTTTTACGCGAGGCATTGATTCTCCTTTTGTCTTTCGTTCCAGCGGTTGGAGGCAGGAGCCATTGGCTATGACCTCTTCACTCGCTTGCACCCTAACCGGATTCCGGGGGCGCTGCGGAGTCGGTCTCCGCGGTTAAGCACCTTGCGGTGCGTCTAGTACGGGATCATCCGTTTGATCTTCGGTTGATCGGCCTTATCGACCATTCCGCCCATGTCCATCTGGCGCTTGCGCTTAGTCGTCTTGGAAGTCAGGATGTGGCGCTGAAAAGCGAATCCACGCTTCACTTTGCCTGTTCCCGTCTTCTTAAAGCGCTTGGCGGCGCCGCTGTGCGTCTTCATTTTCGGCATTATCGGTTCCTGTTCAATCAAAACTACTTATTCACTTATTAAAACACGAGAGCACCCGTTCGGGCGAACCGATCGGGCACGCTCGCTAAACTGTTTGCAGAATGAGGTCGGAAGCGTAGGAGCTAAACGGCTCTATTTCTGCGTCTTCGGCGGAGCCAGGATGAGGTGCATGGTGTTGCCCTCCTGGCGCGGCCTGAATTCCACGATGCCTTTTTCGCCGATGTCCTTGATAAGGCGCTCGAGGATTTCGCGTCCCAGGCCCTGGCGCGTCATTTCACGACCGCGGAAGAAGATGGTGGCTTTCACCTTGTCGCCTTCATCCAGGAACCGAAGCACGTGATTCTTCTTCGTCTCGTAGTCGTGATCGTCCACGTTGATGCGGAACTTCACTTCCTTGACGACAATCTGCTTCTGGTTACGCTTTGCTTCGCGGTCTCTCTTTTCCTGCTGGTAGAGGAACTTGCCGTAGTCCATGATCCGGCAGACCGGAGGCTGGGCTGTAGGCGAAATCTCAACCAGGTCGAGCCCTTTCTCCCTGGCCATCTTGAGCGCTTCGAAAGGCGGTATTATGCCTATCTGCTCTCCTGCATCGTCAATTACTCGAATTTCGCGAGCACGGATACGCTCATTCGTGCGGATGAAACGCTTATCGATACGATCCTCCGTCAGGTAGAAAAGAAGCTCACAAGCCTCGAAAGTATAGCACGGGGACACCACAAGAGATTCGGCGCAGGAAGAGCGATACTTCGGCGACCGAAAACCGAGTTTCGCACTCAGTATTTTCCGCAGCTTACGCGCGGATCGTCCCGATGAGCGCATCGCCTTCGATCCGTGCGATGCGTGCGGTCACAAGTTGGTTCGACTCGTGACGGCCTCGAATCCAGAGCTTTTGATAATTGTCGGTGAGAGCTTCCGTGCGGTTGCTGTCGAGGTTCGTCAACGTAATAGCCTGTAACTCGCTGTCGATGAACTTTTCCTGGAATGCGCGCTTCTTGCTAGCCGCAAGTTCACGCAAAATGCGGTTGCGCTCGCGTGCGATCTGCACGGGAACCTGGCCGGGCATCGCCGCCGAAGGCGTACCTGGGCGCGAGGAATACGTGAAGACATGCAGGTACGTGAATGGCAGGCGCTCGATCAGCGCGCGTGTTTGCTCGAAGTCCTTGTCGCTCTCGCCGGGAAAGCCGACCATGACGTCTGCGCCGATGGCGGCGTCCGGCATTGCCTGGTGAATCTTCGCGATTCGGTCCTCGTAATGCCATGGGCGATAGCGGCGGTGCATGAGGCGCAGCACTCCGTCGCTGCCGGATTGCAAAGGCACGTGCGCGTGCTTGGTGATGCGCGGCGAGAAGGCGACGAGTTCGATCAGGTCGTCGGTCCAGTCCATGGGCTCGACGGAGCTGATGCGAAGTTTCTCGACGCTGGTGCGATCAAGGATTTCGCGAAGCAGATCGGAAAAGCGGGCGCGCTGCCTCGGATCTACGGCTGCCAGGTCCCTTCCCCAGCGCCCTAGATTGATGCCGGACAGCACGATTTCGCGATAACCGGCGCCGACGAGTTGATCGACTTCGCTGATTACTTCTTCGGTGTGCAGCGAGCGGCTCTTGCCCCGCACGAAAGGGATAATGCAGAACGAACAACGGTTATTGCAGCCGTCCTGAATTTTCAGATTGGGCCGAGTCTTCTCCGAGGCACCCGAACTGACGGTCTCGGAGTCGAAGACGGGTGCGGCAGTCAGTTCGGTGTGCGCGAAGATGTCGCCGATGAAGACTTCGGCATGGGGCGATTGGGAGTTTTCGAGGCTCTGGATTGGCACGAAAGCGTCCGGTCGCGAGCCGGCAATATCCGCGAGCTGGTGCTTATGGGAATTGCCGACAACGATGCTGACACCGGGGAGCGCGGCAATCTCCTCAGGCGCGCGCTGGGCGTAGCATCCCGTGACGAGAATGCGAGCATCGGGATTCTCGCGATGAATGCGGCGAATTGTGGCGCGTGCATCCTGATCGGCTGACGAAGTGACCGTGCAGGTATTGAGTACAACGACTTCAGCTTCGTGCGGCGCGCGGGCCTTGTTCAGGCCCTTCTCCATAAGTTGCCGCTCAATCGCGGCGCCATCGGCTTGAGTTGCGCGGCAGCCGAAGTTTTCTACATAGAAACTAGACACAGTAGTATTATAGTCGCACTAGAGCAGGAAGCTGCGAGTGGGTCGCGGCCGTCGGCAGTTGATGTTCTGCTACAACTCTGAATTTCACAACTGCATCACAAAAGCGCAAGTTGCAATCCTTATGGTTCCTGGGAGCTACTTGAATGAAACGTCGAATTTTGCTCGTAGATGATGAACTTGCGATTCTCCTCACCCTCAAAGCCATTCTCGAGATGAATGATTTTGAGGTAGAAACGGCAGCTTCCGCCAAGGAGGCCGAGCAAAAACTAGACAATGGCATATTCGAGATGGTCATCACCGATATGCGTATGGAAACCGAGACGGCCGGCTACGACGTAATTCGCGCAGCTCGCCAGCAGAACTACAATCCTGCAACGGCCATCCTGACCGCCTACCCCTCGCTTGGAACAGAGTGGAAGACGCGCGGCGCCCAGTCCCTGCTGGTCAAGCCCGTGAACACCCATGACATGCTGCGACAACTGGAAGCCCTGCTCGTTTCGCACCAGAACAACAAAACAAGGACGGCTGGAAAGAAAGCCGTCGTTGGGAGCAACGGCGAGAGTTTTCCCACCGCTACGGTTAAGAAGGCCATCTAAGACACATTAGGCGGCCAAATGACCGGCCGCCGCTATCCTAGCCTGCGCAAGCTTCCCTCGGCAGAGCGTTTGCTTTTCCCAAAACAGATTGCTGATTGGTCGTTTTTTGTTTTCTGAGCGAGGGCATAAGCCCGAGTCGAGGATTCCTTTTGTCGGCTCCATGCAGACGAAAGGGGTCCTTCGACTCCGCGACTTCGTCGCTCCGCTCAGGAAGGTGACGAGGTGTTTCGGAAGTCAATGAGGTGCTTGGTGCCGCCGGCAACTGGCAACCGGCAACTGGCTACTGGCTACTAGCAATTGGCAACTGACAACTGCCTGGGGCTACTTCTTCACGCTGATTCCCAGTTCTTCCAACTGCGCATCGCTCACCGGAGTGGGTGCGTCCATCATCAGATCCTTGGCTTGCGCCGTCTTGGGGAACGGAATCACTTCGCGCAGGCTCGGAGCGCCGGCCAGGATCATCACAATGCGATCCAGTCCTAGCGCGATGCCGCCGTGCGGAGGCGTTCCGTACTGCAACGCTTCCAGGAAGAATCCGAAGCGCGCCTGCTGCTCTTCGGGCGACATACCCAGCGCTTCGAAGATTTTCGCCTGAAGATCCTGCCGATGGATACGGATTGACCCGGAGCCAAGCTCTGTACCGTTCAGCGCCACGTCATAGGCCAGCGCGCGTACGGTGCTCAGTTGCGAGAGGGGATCGCGAACGGCGTCCATGCCGCCGCCGAGCTTTTCCATGTCGTTCTCGTGCGGAGACGTGAATGGATGGTGCGCGGCATTCCAACGCTGCTCCGTGTCATCCCACTCGAACATGGGGAAATCGGTGACCCACACGAATTTGAAGACACCGTGCTGGAAGCAACCATGTCGCTGGGCGTACTTCTGCGCCAGCGCAAGGCGCAACTGCCCCGCGGTCGTGAACACAGCGCTCGTCTGCGCTCGCGTCTTCATGTCGCTGCCAATTTCCGTCCGCTGCGGCGCTCCGGCGAGGATAAGCAGATCGCCTTCCTGCGCTTCCGTTGCGTGGCGTATTTTCGCCACCGCATCCGGGAAGCTCTTCTCAAGGCGCTTGAAATCGTCGATCAGCTTGAATGCGTCCTTCGCCTTGTCGGGTACGAGCGTCTTTATCTCGTCGCGCTCCTTGCGAGAAAGCTCGCCAATTTTCGGCGTGCGAATCGCAACCAACGGAAGGTCCGCGTCGAAGCCCAACGTCTGCAGATTCTCCGGCGTGAAGGCATTCTTCACCTCCGTCATCGCGGGCAGCCGCAGGTCCGGCTTATCGATGCCGTACAAGCGAATCGCCTGGTCGTAGGTCATCTGCGGGAAGGGCGCTGCGACATCGTATCCCGCGACTCTGAACGAGGCTTGCAGAAAACCCTCGACGACATCGAACACCATCTCCTGGGTCGGAAATGTCATCTCCAGATCGATTTGCGTAAACTCGGGCTGACGGTCTGCGCGCAAGTCCTCATCGCGGAAGCAGCGCACGATCTGAAAGTAGCGGTCGAAGCCGGAGATCATCAGTATCTGCTTGAAAATCTGGGGCGACTGCGGCAGCGCATAGAACTCACCGGGATGCACGCGGCTCGGCACCAGGTAATCGCGCGCGCCTTCCGGCGTGGAGCGCGTCATGAACGGCGTTTCAATCTCCAGGAATCCCCGCGAGTTCAACTCCTCGCGAATCGCCAGCGCAACCTTGTGACGCAGTTCGATGTTGCCTTGCATCTCGGCACGACGCAGATCGAGGTAGCGATACTTCAGCTTCAGTTCCTCGCTGGCGTTCACCTTTTCCGTCGGGAGGAATGGAGGAACTTTGCTTTCGTTTAGCAGTCGCAACTCGCTGGCAACCACCTCTATCTCACCTGTCGGGATGTTCTTGTTCACGGCCTCGCGCTGCTTCACTCGTCCGACAACGGCCACCACGTACTCGTTGCGTAACTCGTTGGCCTTGTCGTGCAACTCAGGACTGGCCTCGCGATCGAACACCACCTGCGTCATTCCCGCACGGTCGCGCAGGTCGATGAAGATAAGATTGCCGAGATCGCGCCGCCGGTTCACCCATCCCATCAGAACCACGTTTGCGCCAACATCGCTGGCGCGGAGTTCTCCGCATCGATGCGTTCTGTCCAGGTCACCAAGGAAATCCAACTGAGCCACGTTCGTATCCTTCTCTCTACTTCTTCAAGCCGTGTTTTGATTCTGGAAGCACTGTCGCAAGCTGCAAGTGCTCCGGTTGCAACTGTGCAGCGAGTTCTGTCCTCGGAATTGTTGCCTGCTCGCCAGTCTTGATGTTCTTTGTGGCGAATGCGTCGGCCTTAACTTCATTTTCGCCAACGATGACGACGTACGTCGCTCCGAGTTTCTCGGCAGTCTCGAAAGCTTTTTTCAGACGGAAGCTCTCATCCCCGAGTTCCACCACCAGTCCGGCCTTTCGCAGTTCGCGAGCAAGCTTTAGCGCTTCGCCGTTCATTCCCGCACCGAGCGGAGCGACATACGCTTGCACCGTCACAGTGGCGGCAGCCTGCTGCGCCTGTAACGCCAGTACCAGGCGGTCTTCGCCGATGGCGAAGCCGATGCCGGGCGCCTTCGGTCCGCCAAGGGATTCGCTCAGTCCATCGTAGCGTCCGCCGCCGAGCACAGCACTCTGCGCGCCGAGATCGCCGTGCGTGAATTCGAAGGTCGTGCGCGTGTAGTAGTCCAGGCCGCGCACCATGCGCTCATTTACCTGGTACGGGATGCCCATGGTATCCAGCATTGCCCGCACCTGCGCAAAGTTTTCGCGGCAGGGTTCGTCGAGATACTCGCTGATCTTGGGCAGCGCCTCGATGATCGGCTGGTCTTGCGGAACCTTGCAGTCGAGCACGCGCAGAGGATTCGTCTCCGCACGCCGCTGGCAGTCGGCGCACATCTTGTTCTTCACGCCCTCAAGCGCCTCGCGCAAAGCCTTGTTGTACGCGGCGCGATCGTTCGCGCAGCCCACAGAGTTGATGTGCAGCGTCCAGCCCTGCAGCCCTACGGCATCTAGCAGCGCCGTCAACATCTCCAGCACTTCGGCGTCGCGCATGGGCGATTCGCTGCCTGCGCTTGGCGGCCCAATCACCTCCGCGCCGATCTGGAAGAATTGCCGATAGCGTCCCTTCTGCGGACGCTCGCGCCGGAACTGCGGCCCAATGTAATACAGCTTCTGCAACATGCCCGCGCGGCCCATGTCGTGCTCGATGTAGGCGCGCACCACGCCAGCCGTGTTCTCCGGACGCAAGGTCAGTGACTGAGGCTTTTCGCTCTGCGCACGCGCCTTGTCCTCCCAGGTGAACATCTCCTTGGAGACGATGTCGGTGTCTTCACCCACGCCGCGTGCGAACAGTTCGGTGGATTCGAATATCGGTGTGCGAATCTCACGAAAATTGTATTTCTGGAAAATGCGGCGGACCCGCTCATCGACAAAGTTCCACAGGTCAGTGTCGGAAGGAAGCAGGTCGCGTGTGCCTCGTACGGCTTTAATCATGAGAAAACCAGGTAAACAGTTGTTAGTTAAACCAGATTGTTAATTGCTCGTTCTTAATTGTTCGGTGTCTTCCTGAGCAGAGCACGCCGGTAGACGTGCGCAGTCGAAGGACCCCTATTAACTCCGCTCACCCACAGCTTTTCTACTTCCCGGCCTTGAGTTCCATCAGATACTGGTCCTTATATCCAAGGTAGTTCGTTGCATAGGTCAGGATCGACTGCTGCTCGTCGTCCGTCAGCTTTCGTTTCACTTTGCCGGGAAAGCCCATGACCAATGAGCCCGGTTCAATGTTCATACCCTCGGGAATCAGCGTCCCTGCCGCCACGATGGATCCCGCGCCTATACGAGCGCCATTCAGCACTACAACTCCCATGCCGATCAGGCAACGGTCTTCCACCACGCAACCGTGCAGCGTAACCGAGTGGCCGACCGTCACCCAGTCGCCCAACTCCACCGGCCATTTTCCCAGCATGCCGTGCAGAACCGAGCAGTCCTGGATATTGCTGTTAGCGCCAACTCGTATGTGGTGCACGTCGCCGCGCAGCACCACGTTCATCCATACGCTGGAGTTCTCGCCTAGCGTCACGTCGCCGATAACGTGCGCTGACTCATCAATGTAACAACCTTGCGCGATGCTGGGCGAAGTTCCTTTGTACGCTCGAATCATTCCACTGCTCCGAAGTCGGTTAACGGAAACAAGAGATGACCCGGTCTGAAGCCGACAGCGCCACAGGCGGGCTCGAGCCTTGTCCGTAAGTATCTGAAAATATCAGAATCAACGCGCAGGGGGAAATTGCAACGCCACCGAACGTGTCCGCTCTTCAAGGTACCGCAGATTGGAGGGCCGGAGTTGCATCTACTCCTGGCAAATGCGCCAGTGAAGCTCAGTTGCGCTGACGCAGGTGATCCCGAAACGGGAATCTCGCCACTTTGATGTTCCTTTTGAGTGCCACGTCACACACGCCCTATTGCTTATTGCTATACATTGGCGTGTTTCTCCAGTCGCAGAAAAATTTGAAGTAAGGCCCACGAATGTATCGCGCATTCCCCGGATTCTGTTGCAACACATTGATCGACACTCGGCCTGGCAAGCCAATCAGCACCACTACTTGCTATTTCGTCCACCTCGTGATTGCCGCCGTTCTGCTGGCCGTGCTTTTCTCTCCACTGTCATCCATCGGACAAGATGCTTCGCTGGGAGCTATTCGTGGCAGCGTTAGTGATGCCGCCGGAGCTCGCGTTCGCAATGCCGCAATCCTCATCGTTAACGTAAATACCGGGATCGAGCACCGCATTAACACCGATGCTGACGGCCGCTTCGCCTCGTCTCTTCTACCGCCGGGGGATTACAGCATTCGCGCTCAAGCCTCGGGGATGGCGCCGCAAGTCTTTACGAACGTACACGTGGAGATAGCCGGCGCGCTGGAACTGGAGTTCAAGCTCGCGCTGGCTGGCGCGCATGAAACCGTCGAGATCAACAGTGCCGCGCCTATGGTGGAAACGCAATCGTCCGAGGTCTCCCATGTCATCGACGAGCGTTCCATCGCCGACCTGCCCATTAACGGCCGCCGATTTACCGATCTCGCGTTGCTCACGCCCGGCGTGACGCAGGATCCGCGCGGGCTCACGTCCTCGAGCAATGGCGATCTCGCTTTTGGCGGGGTGCGTGGATTTCAATCTTCAATGCTTGTGGATGGCGCCGACAACAACAACTCGTTCTTTGCGCAGGGGAGAGGACGGTATCGCGCACCCTACCAGTTCAGCAACGAAGTCGTACAGGAGTTCCGCGTCTCTTCCAACGCCTATAGCGCGGAGCTTGGACGCTCTGGCGGTGGCGTCGTTAACGTCGTCACAAAGTCTGGAACCAACCAGCTTCGGGGAAGCGCATTCTATTACGTTCGCGATAACCGCATGAACGCGCAGCACCCATTCACGGACGTGAAGCCGAGCGATCGCCAGCACCAGTTCGGCTTCACCCTCGGAGGCAGGCTCAAAAAGAATCGCGTGTTCTACTTCGGCGGATGGGATCAGCACATCTTCCGCGTGCCGACTGTTGTCCGGTTTCTCGACGGCTCCACTGTCCTTAGGCCCACCTCCGGCGATTACGAAAGCACTGACCGCGCGCTCGTCCAAGGTGCCGCGGCCAAGCTATCGCAACTGGGCGGCAACTTCCGATCCGAACTGCTGGGCAACGCCGGGTTCTTCAAGGTCGATGTCTCGTTGACTCCGCGCCAGTTTCTGACCTTCCGCATCAACACGTCGCGCTACGGCGGACAAAACAACGTCTTCTTCGATCCCTCCAGCCCGGTCACGAATTACGGCATTTCGGAGAATGGCGAAGAACAGGTGCGGACGGAGACCGGGATCGTATCGTTGACAAGCGCTCTGGGGGCGAACGCTACAAGCCATCTCCGGGTGCAGTTCTCGCGCGATCTTCAGCAGTCCCGCGCCAACTCGGAAGACGTGCGCACCAGCATCGGCGATGTAATCGAAGCCTTTGGCCGTTCCAGCATCCTGCCGCGGCGCACGCGCGAACACAAATTTCACCTCTCGGATACGCTGTCGTTCGAGACGCATCGTCACAGTTGGAAGCTCGGCGGCGATGTAAGCAAGGCCTGGGTTTACAACTTCTTTCCTTCACTCTTCGGCGGACAGTACTTGTTCCGCGATATTCGCGTCGATCCGTGGACCTTCGAGCCAGCCACCTACGGCATGTGGATTACTCCGCTGCGCGCCTACGCCCACAATGTGCCCAGGTACTACATCCAGAACTTCGGCACCGCAGACTCGCATCCCGATTCCTCGGATTACGCCTTCTTCGCACAGGACGCCATTCGCGTGACTTCTCGCCTGGCGCTGAATGTTGGGGTTCGCTACGACCTGCAGACCTTCTCCGGCGATGGGCTACAGAACAATCCACTGTGGGAGATGTCAGGTAAGTTGCCGCACGATTCGAATAACATCGCGCCGCGCGTTGGTTTTGCATACAGCATCGGTGAGCGTCGCCCGCTTGTCGTGCGCGCGGGATATGGCGTGTTCTACACGCGCATTCCCTCTATGTACACTTCGGCTGTGAAAACCGACAATGGCCTGGCGCAAAGCCATCTGTTTCTGGAAAACTCGCGCAACGCCGACGCCGTCATCTTCCCGCAGTATCCCAATCCCATCGTGATCTGCGGAATCACCGAACCCCGGTGCGAGGTTCCCGACAGCCTTGCATCGCACGTCACCAGCGAGATTTCTGCGTTTTCGCCGAACTTCCGAGTTCCATTTGTGCAGCAGGCCAGTTTGACCGTCGAGCGCGAAATCGCAGAACGCTTCGCTGTCTCCGCTTCTTACTTGTATGTGCATGGCGAGCACCTCATACGCGCGCGCGACGCTAATCTTCCCGAGCCGGAGATCGTGTCCTACCCCGTCTTCAGCGAAGACGGGAACAGCTTCACTGGCGCTTATTATGATATCCCGACGTTTTCCACGTGGCAGATGACCCGCTCCATGAGCTGCCCATTCGCGCCGTGCATCAATGACCTGCAGCGCCCGCTGTCGCAGGTCGGGTCCGTGAATGTCTTCGAGAGTGCCGCTACGAGCGTCTATCACGGTCTCACCATCTCGGCGCGACGCCGTATGACACGCGGCTTTTACTTCCGGATCGGCTACACGTATGCGAAAGCCATCGACGACGGACAGGACGCCATGGTCGTCGGCCGCCCAGTTACGGTGGAGAATTCCTACTCGACACAAAGCGAACGAGGGCGCAGCACCACCGATCAGCGTCACCGATTCATGGCCTCCTGGATCGCAGAGCCGCGTCCGTTTCATCGCGACCGTCCGGTGCTGCGCTTCTTTTTTAACGATTGGAAATTTTCCAGCATCGTCACGGTTGGCAGCGGCCGTCCGGTTAACGCCAGCGTCATCGGCGACCCGAATCGCGACGGCAATTCCGCAAACGACCGTCTGCCGGGCGTGAGCCGGAACGCGCTCACTGGCCCCGATTACTTCACCACCGACCTGCGCGTTACGCGCCGTCTCCACGCTACGGAGCGCGTCCGGCTGGAGTTCCTGGCAGAATCCTTTAATGTGATGAACCGCGCAAACAAGCGCGTTGACCTCTCCGATGACGGCTTTCTGGCTTCCGCCGGCGACTTCGTTATGCAGGACAAAGTCGTTGCTGGCAAACGATATCCGGCTCACTACCGGGCAAATGGCGGGTTCTTGACGCCTAACAATGCCTATTCCCCGCGCCAGATTCAATTGTCGCTCCGGCTGAGTTTCTGAGGGCTTTACGATCGAATTTCAGGCGTAGGGGCCGAGTAGAGCAATTTTCTACAACTCTCTTGACGCACCACAGCAAACCTAAGGTAAGCTATTTGAGTCCAGATAGGACGAGTCTGGGGGTGTAAGGCTTGGCAGAAATTCGACTTCAAGAGGGCGAATCGTTAGAGAACGCCCTGCGCCGCTTCAAGCGCAAAGTCCAGCAAGAGGACATTATTAAGGAAGTGAAGCGTCACTCCTATTACCTCAAGCCGGGCGAGAAGAAGCGTGTGAAAGAAGCGTTGGCCCGTAAGCGTAGCCGCAAAAAGGCTCGCAAAGAGCAGGACTAACGAGCAAGATTAGCAAGAAGGAAATCAAGGCCGCCGCTTCCCCGGCGGCGGCCTCTACCTTTTTTCGCTTGGGTGAGCGGCAAAAGGATTTCATGATGGCAGTCCCGCAGTCATAAGCATTCGTAAAGCAATCAATACATCGCATTGACATTCGTCAATGTGATGAGGTTCAGGCAAAGAATGTACTCTGTGTGGTCGAAAGGCTTCGCAGCGGCGACATCATGCGAATCCTGTTGGTTGGCCGTTCAGAGATCACGGGCTGAAAGGGGCAACTCGCAATGGAATTCCAGGACAAGGTTCTAAAGTGCTGCGACTGCGGTGAGGACTTTGTATTCACGGCCGGGGAACAACTGTTCTTCCATGACAAGCAGTTCAAGAATGAGCCGAAGCGCTGCAAAGCCTGCAAGGGCAAGCGCGCCCAGGTTCTTGGCAGCTCTCCCGGGGCGTCGTATCCCAAGGTAGAAACCAAGACTGTTTGCTCGAATTGCGGCAAGGAAACAACGGTTCCATTCAAACCAACCCAGGGAAGACCGGTGTTCTGCCGTGAATGCTTCCAGCAGGGCCGAAAGGTTTCAACGGCTTCGGCCTAGGAGCCATCGCACTTGCCCCTGCGTCGAAGGACGCATCCCCCCAGGGAAAGTGACGTTTTACACAACTCAGGCAGTGGCGCCCGAAAAACGACGCCGTGGGATAAGTGTTCCCGCCGAGCAGCCATCGGCGGCTTCTGTTTTGTGCGTTCGGATTTTAGCCCCGAAACAAAGTGCGGCTGAAAAGCAAGTCACTCCGAATCTTTCAGATTAGATGACCTTGCAAGCAGGCAAAAGGCCGCGAGCGAAACTCGCGGCCTTTGCTTTTGGCATATCTATTAGTAGCTGTTGTGGTGATCTTCGGTCGGGTGTTGTTGCTGCAAGAGGCGTTCGACTGTGCGCTCCATATTCGGGAGGAAGCCCTCGGAGACCGGCACGTTCAGGACGTTGGCCAGGGTGTGGTTCCAGCGCTCGGATTGCGGAAGAATTTCAACCTTCCGACGCTCCGCTTGCGGAGCAAGCGTGTACCCAAGCCAGATCAGCACCGAGACGAAATACGCAGCAGCCGTGAACCGGCTTGCCGTCGCGCCAGACAGAAGCCCGGGGTAGACGCGAAGCGTCAGCACAATCATGTGAGTCGTGGCGAACGTACCAAAACCCAGTGCTATGCCAAACAGATAGTGCCGCTTGGTTACCCCCAGATAGTTACTGAAGAGCACCATAAACAGAACGAGCCCAAACTGCATCACGCGAATGCTGCGCTCCAGCGTGATGATCCCGGCATAGATGATGTCAGGCGTGTTGTTGGCATGCGGGGCGACAATCGCAGTGGCAGCCGCAATCAGCAACAGTACCAGCACGGACCAGCGGAACAGGACCACGCCAAGTTCGCGGATCGCTTCGAACGGACGGAACGCATCCAGAAAGACCTCGCGGATAACGCAGAATCCGAGACCGATCCCCAGGGCACTGGTCGTGCAGTAGGCGTAGAAGTACACGTCCGATGACCAGCGCCATGCCACGAACATGAAAATGTGGCACAAGACCTGGAAGACCGTGTAGTTGAAGAACATAGGGAACTCGCGCTGCAGATGTCGACGGTACATTACGGCGGCGAGCACTGCCTGTAGCGCAGGCGAAGCGAACCAAAACGCGTAGTCGATGAACGTTAGCTGAGGCATAAGTTACCCGGGCAGGAGCATAGCGCGTCTAGCGGGATTCGCTCAAGAAGTATTCTGGACCGGCCAATTAACAGTCTCGCTATTACAGAACAAGTAAACATGGCCGCGATACATCAAACGCGGCCGTTCCAATTGGCATCCATTCGTCCTGCGTGAGAACTACTTGCAGGTTCCGCCCGGGGCGCAGATCGGAGTCGGATAAGAGCCTTCGCCGGGATCCATCGGGTTGTCGATCGAACTGGTAGAGATGGAATAAGTGCCAGCGAACATCAAAGCGGCGAGGATTACCCAAAGAGTCTTAGACATGGTGGTCTCCTATTGACTAGCTGTTAATGAATTGAAAAACTTGTGTTCGGAATACGGCCGGAAGTATATGCATTTCGAATTACTAAAGTAACTGGAATTTTCATGTTTTTTGAAAAGAAGAGCATCGCGTCGAGTGTCACTGACAAACACGAGAAGAACTGCTTGCCTGCGCGCAGACATTTGACGGACGTATACTGCATGGGTGAGGGAAGGAATCGAGAACGGGCGAGAGCTTTTGCCGAAAGAAAGCACCGCGCGAGACAAAGATGCGGTCCGCGCGATGCGGACCTGCCCGGCCTGTTCTTCCGATTTACAGGAGAATCACTGCAAGCTAGTGTGTGCCACTTGCGGATTCTTTCTGAGTTGTTCTGATTTCTACTAGAGCTGAGTTTCAGCCGCACATTGCAGCACATTGCCTGACGGAACACAGCGCGCTCAGCGCTAACCCGTCACATCTTTCACGCTGTAATTTCGACAGGAGAAAGAACACATGCAGAGAATTGGCAGCGCGCACTGGGAAGGTGGACTGAAGGACGGCAAAGGCACCGTGTCAACGGCAAGCGGCGTCCTGCAAAATACACAGTACTCATTCGCCACGCGTTTTGAGAACGGCGCCGGAACAAATCCTGAAGAACTGATTGCGGCCGCTCATGCTGGTTGTTTCTCAATGGCGCTTTCCGCGCAACTGGAACAGGCAGGGATGAAGGCTCAGAGCATCGACACCAAGGCCGCAGTCACGATGGAAAAGACGGACGCCGGTTTCAGCATCACGGCCGTCCACCTGGACCTTACGGCCCGCATCCCCGGAGCCGATCCGGCGAAGTTCCAGGAAGCGGCGAATGGCGCGAAGGCCGGTTGTCCGGTATCGCGGGTATTGAATGCGAAAATCACGATGGATGCGAAGCTAGCCTAAAGCTGGTGACGCGACTCAAAGTGCCTAGGCACGGCTTCCGTGTTGTGCCTTCCGGCTTGCTTTCTATCTTTAGCGCGAAGGATCTACTTTGTTTCAGCAGCCGAACAAAGCAGATCCTTCGCTTCGCTAGACGCCGCTCTTCGCCGCTGTGGTTGTCTTGTCTCTCGTCAGCTTGATCCCTGCAATCATTTCACTAACTTATACGGCAAACACCTGCGGCATCCGCGCCATCACAGACGTAAGTACGTGTACTTGGACCGGAGTGCGCGGGCATTCTGTCCGGACGTGCTGAGGTGGGGTGAGAGTTGAAGATCACGATTTTTGGGCTGACGATTTCGTCTTCATGGGGCAACGGTCATGCGACTCCGTATCGGGCCATCCTGAAGGGGCTGGCACGGGAAGGCCACGAGGTCACTTTCTATGAGAAAGATGTGGAGTACTACGCTCTGCGGCGCGATTTCGCCGGAGCGGACTTTTGCGAACTCGTACTGTACCGTTCCTGGGACGAGGTCCGTCGCTACGCCATAAGGCGGGCTTCCGAGTCTGACGTCGTCATCACCGCCAGTTACTGTCCGCAAGGCGCGCGCATCAGCGACGAGGTACTGGGACTTTCTCGACCCCAGAAGGTCTTCTACGATCTGGACACCCCAGTAACTCTAAAACAGCTTGAGGCCGGTGATCTTGAATATCTGCGCCGCGACCAGATCGGGCAATTCGATCTTGTGCTCTCGTGGACCGGCGGACAGGCGTTGCGAGAGTTGCGAGAGCGCTGGGGGGCGCGATTGGCGCGTCCGCTGTTTGGCTGCGTGGACCCCGATGTGTACCACCCCATAGAGTCGCGTGCGGAGTTCCGCTCCGCGCTTACTTACATGGGAACCTACGCGGCTGACCGTCAGCAGAAGGTGGATGAACTATTCCTTGAGCCGTCGCGCCGCAGACCGGATCTGAAGTTTGTACTCGCCGGGACGCTCTACCCCTGGCAGTGGCAATGGCCGCCGAACGTCGCGCGATTCGACCACGTCGCTCCGGCCGATCACCCCGCGCTGTATTCGTCCTCGCGGCTTACGCTGAACATTACGCGAGGAGAAATGGCGAACTCCGGATGGTGTCCGTCCGGACGGTTCTTCGAAGCCGCAGCCTGCGGGACGCCAATTATCACCGATTGGTGGGAAGGGCTCGATGAGTTTTTCGTGCCGGGAGAGGAGGTCGTGATCGCGAAAACGGCAGACGACGTTCTGCGTGCGCTGGCGGCAAGTGACTCCGAGCTGTCCGGCATGGCCGAAAGGGCGCGCCATCGCACGCTGGAACAGCATACGGGAGAGCGGCGGGCTGCCGACCTGCTGCGCTTCTTCGAAGAGGCAAGGACGGTTCGCGGGGAACCGGCGCACGCCGAAGTTGCGGTGAAGCAGGGATCGCGGGCGCGCTCCCCGGAAGCATTGTCAGACGGCTTCATGGAGGCAGCATGATTGGGATCATCCCAGCCGCAGGTGCAGGCCAGCGCATACAGCCGCTGGGCTGCTCGAAGGAGCTATTGCCCGTGGGCTCACGCACGATCGACGGACTCGAGCGGCCCAAGGCTGTTGCGGAATACCTCGTGGAGCGCATGATCGCCGCCGGAGCAACACAGATTTGCATGGTGATTTCGGCCGACAAAGGCGACATTGTGCGCTACTTCGCCGAGCGCGATTACGCGGCGGAAATCTTCTACGTGGTGCAACAGAAGCCGCGAGGCCTGTGTGACGCACTGTTCCGCGCAGAGCCCTTCGTGCGTCCCGAGCAACAGGTCCTGATCGGACTGCCAGACACGATCTGGTTTCCCGAAAATGCGTACTGGCCGGCCGTGGAGCGCAACGCAGACGTCAACCTGGTGCTCTTTCCCGTGCTGAATCCATCGGTGTTTGACGCCGCCATCTGTGACGAGCGCGGCTATGTGGAGCGCGTGGAGGTTAAGCAGAAGGACGCGCACTCTCATTGGATATGGGGCGCCGTTACCGCGACAGGCGAGGCGTTCCGCGCTCTTAACCTGCTGTGGCAGGCTCGGCACCGAGAGGATGAATACCTCGGCCATCTGCTGAATGCATACATCGACGCCGGCAACATCGTACGCGGTATCTTCAGCGGGGAACACTATATGGATGTCGGTACGCTGGAGGGCTACCACGACGCTCAGGACTACTTGCGAGAGATGAGAAGAAGATCAACCCTGCTCGAAGCAGCATGATTCTCGGTATTTCGCACAAAAACCTGCTGCATGGCAGCAGGTTTTCTACATCGCGCCAATGGCGCACATCTCTGGGGTACGATGACTAAGGCGTGGCCGTGCTCTGCGCTCGCAGGATATCGCGTATTTCACGGTTGATGCGCGCGGCATCGCGTGCTGCGTTGTCGATCAGTTCCACCCACTTTTTGTTCGTTGCATCTAGTCCCTGTGCCTGTCCTAGCAGGTACGAGGCCTGCATGATGGTTTCGATAGAGTTACTCAGATCGTGCGCTAGGGTGCGCAGCTGACGGCTGACTTCAAGCGGGATTTTAGTAGTGCCTTCCATGCCTGGCTGTGACGCCATAATTTTCCTCAGCTTGAGATTGACAGCTTTCGTCCTAACCCGCAAGAAGCCTGCGTCCGCGAAAGACCACCAGCGCAAACAGCCAATAACATAACAATGGGTTTGAGGCGGTTCCTGCCTCAGGCGTTGTGCGCAAGGGTTCCACGGGAGCGCTTGCCCAGCCAGAAATCTACACGTTCCTTGTGCTTCAGGGCAAAAAGAGTCGAGCTTCGCGGCGAATGCTCAATCTAAGGTAAAAGAACGAACGCCTTAGTACTTTTACTGTACATCGAGAATCATTCCGCTGCTTCTACAATCCTCCCCAATTCAATACAGGAAAAAAGGCCGTGTAGGTCGGCCGGCAGGCTATCCCCGAGTTCGAGGCCGCTTGCGAACCCCCAGGACGAGCCAAGGCGTGAGCGCGCCATGGTGGCAGACAAAATCGGTCACGCATGTCGCGAACATGGCGAGACCCGGAGGATGTTCGCGTGCGGAATTGCTTCATCTTAATCGCGGCGATATTTGTGCTCGCGACAACGGTTTCGGCCACTACACCGGTTCAACCCACAACCACGCTGGCCAGGGAAACGGGAAACAACACCAGCGCTTCATCCACGTTCAAGACGCAATCGAATGGCAACATCGCTCCCGGGAACGTGAGCAAGATGCCGATCAGTTCGTTACTCTACGCAGGCAATCGCACAAAGATTTACGTACATCTGATGCCATGGTTCGGTACCACGTCGCACATGAACGTCGGCTACGAGTCGGCGGATGCGGCGCAGGTCGCCCGCCAGGTCGCCGACATGCAGAGCCGCGGCATACAAGGCGCAATCGTCGATTGGTACGGACCGAACAGCACGCATCACAATCAGGCGACCATCTATCTGCGAGATGAAGCGGCACGGCGCGGAAACTTCCAGTTCGCGATTACAGAAGACGTCGGCGCACTGAAGAAATGTGCTGCCACTGTGGGCTGCGATCTTTCCCAGCAGGTCATCAGCGACCTGACCTACGCTTACAAAACCTTTGAGCAATCTCCGGCATACATGCGCGAGGCGGGACGCCCGGTTGTGTTCTTTTTCGGCATGGATGCTTACTCGCTCGACTGGTCGCGCATTCGCGCCAACACGCCTGGTAATCCGCTATTTATCTTCCGTAATTCAGGTGCGTTCTCAAAGATATACGGCGACGGCGGTTTCGGCTGGGTCGGCATCTCGAGTGATAGCACGAGCATGGGTCTCGGATATCTCGACAATTTCTATGCAACGTCGCTGCGGTATCCCAACGAATGGACTTACGGTTCGGGCTACAAGGGATTCAACGACACGCTGGCGTCGTGGGGGAAGAATCGCATCGTAAATCAGCAATGCGGCCAGACGTGGCTCAAGACAATGGCCGAGGCAGGGAAGTACTACAGCGCGAGCAATCAGCTCAATGCGCTGCAAATCGTTACATGGAACGACTACGAAGAGGGCACTGAGATTGAGACGGGCATCGACAATTGCGTCAGCGTAAGTGCGTCGATGAGCGGGACGACGTTGAACTGGAGCATCACCGGGCAGGAGAGCACGATCGATCACTACACGGTCTTCATCTCTCTGGACGGACAGAACCTCATGCCGGTGGACGATGTCGCGGCGGGCACAAACACTCTAGATATGAGCGGCTATGCTTTCGGGCCCGATGCCTACACCCTATATGTGAAGGCCGTGGGAAAGGCGACTCTGCTCAACCAAATGTCGGCTGCCGTATCTTGGAACGTGTTGATCTCGAACAAGCCGCCGGTTGCCAAACTCTCTGTCACGCCAACCAGCGGCATTGATTCGGTTACCGCCAACGCAACCACCGCAGGCTCCAGCGATCCGGACGGCAGCATTGCCAGCTATCACATCGACTTTGGCGACGGCACCGTTGCCAAAACGGCGAGCGCGTCGCACAAGTATTCCACTCCGGGCTCGTACACGGTCACGGCAACGGTGACTGACAACCGCGGCGCGCAAGACACAGCGACAGCTTCGGTGACGGTCATCGCGAATCAGCCGCCACAAGCTCGCGTGTCGGTGTCGCCGGCCACGGGCATAGCGCCGGTCGTGGTCTCGGCTTCTGCAACGGCTTCCACGGATGCGGACGGGACCATCGCTTCCACTCAGATTGCCTGGGGAGACGGTTCGACAACCAACGCTGCGAGCGGCACCCATACTTATTCCACTCCTGGCGCCTACACGGTAACAGCGACGGTCACAGATGATTTGGGCGAAACATCCAAGACGAGTGCGACGGTGAACATCGCGGGCAACCAGGCTCCGGCCGCAAAACTGGCGCTGAGTCCGACCGCCGGTAACGCTCCGGTGACGGTGACGGCGTCCACTTCCGGCTCCACGGACGTTGACGGAAGTATCGCGTCTTCGATCATCAACTGGGGCGACGGCACGTCCAGCGCCGGCCCAAGCGCTTCCCACACCTACTCAACCGCAGGTACGTACGCGGTGAGAGGGACTGTAACCGACAACCTCGGAGCAACCTCTTCTGCATCCGGCACAGTCACGGTTTCGGCCGCTGGGGAGAACAAGCCGCCGGTGGCGAAGCTCTCGCTGACGCCAGCCAGGGGCATCGCTCCTGTTACGGTCACGGCTTCGACGAGCGGCTCGTACGATCCGGATGGCTCCATCGCTTCCACTACTATTAACTGGGGTGACGGCTCATCCACGGCCGCTGCCACCGCGTCACACATCTACCGGGTTCCGGGCACCTACACGGTGACCGCGACCGTGACGGACCGCAAGGGAGCAAGCGCAAGGGCGACTTCCACGATAACGGTTTTCGGCGTGAAGATCCTGACGCCGACTAGCAACGCTATCGTTGGATCTCCGGCACGTGTCGCGGCCACCGCAACTGGGAACGTCGCTATAACGGCCATGAAAATCTATGTAGATTACGTCGCGGTCTATTCAGTGAGAGCGAACAAACTCGACACGTACATCGGACTGACAAAGGGCACGCACCGCGTCGTTGTGCAAGCCTGGGATATGGCGGGAACCGTTTACAAATCCACGGTCTTCGTGACGGTCAAGTAATAGGGTGCACATTAGTTGCACGCTGCTGAAATTGGTTCGTTGCCTTCGCGAACGGGACGGATCGCTCCGCGCCGATGCGGAGCGATCCTCGCGAGAAGAATCAACTCTGGATGCATTGACCAGCTTGGCCGTGGAATGTAAAATGGCCACTGTAAGCCTGAGTTGACCTGCAAGGTGGCCGTTGTACCAGCCCAGATGGGCCCGGAGCCGCCGACTCAAAGAGTGCCGAAGTGGCGGAATTGGCAGACGCGCGTGGTTCAGGTCCACGTACTCGCAAGGGTGTGGGGGTTCGAGTCCCTTCTTCGGCACCAAAGATTTTATCGCCTTTGGAATGAATAGCTTCCAAAGGCGATTTGCTTCGCACCAAGAATCTCGGAAGTGTCCGCAAATCGCAAACGCCCAAAACGACGGCGTCAGCTCAGCAGCGAGATTGACAATAACGGACCTAGGATGATCATGCAGAACACACAAGCCAGTGTGTATGCATTTACCAAACTCCGCGAATTGAAACAGATGCTTGCAGCGTTTGCTCCTGTGTCGAACTGAAAACATTGCCGTTTGTAAGCGCGTCTTCTGCAGTCACTAAAGCTGCACGGCTGGAAGCGGGGCAGCAGAGACTCTCCTCATCTGTTCGGATGTGACGTGCATCACAGAACCGAGTTTGACTTCCGCGTCAGACTTAACTCATGCTGTCGCAATTGGAGAGAGTCTCACGAAACAAACTTTCGATGAGACAGAGCATCACAAGCCAGCGATGTAGTTGTTGGTTCCAGTAAGGACGTTGTGGAAGTCTTGCTCAATGCGTTCTGGCTGCTGGCAACGGCCGGCGGAATCGCGTGGGCGGTGTGCGGACGTGGCGTCAATCGCGATACCTGCCAAGCAGGCCGATTGGCTCTGATCGCGACAGGCTGTGCAGTGGTGCTCCTGTTCCCGGTGATCTCGGTCACTGACGATTTCCACGGTGCGCAAATCGCCATCGAAGATGTCGGCGTCAAAAAGCTGAAGTCCAATTCCGACGGTGATTGTAATGGTCTTCACTTTCCCGACACTCACGTTCGTCCTTTTGCTGTATGTCGATCTCCTTTCCATACGGAATATCTAGTTACCACGGTGGCTTCGCCATCCGTACAGTCGCTCACCTTGGCTATAAGGATTGGGCGCGCTCCTCCTTCTTTGTTCTTCTGAAGTCGTCGCACTCGTAACAACTCGTCGTTTTGGTTCGCAGACAGTGTTCACGGTGGTCGCGAGCCAGCAGTTTTGGTCGCGACAAATTCGGCAACCGGGTGGCTCGATAGAGCCGGTCTTGAGTGCAATGCGTTGGTGTCGGGGCCTCAGAGTCTGCCTCACCTTCGGTCATATGAAGTAAGGCAGTTTCCGGTCACCGCGCGTGGCCGGATGAATCGGCACGAACATCCACTTCCGGTTCAGAACGTAAGGAGAGGCCAATGATTCGCCTGCCTAAGCTTTCGCAACTGCTGCCATTTGCGGGTGCCGTCCTGGCTATTGCGCTGCCGCTGACAATGCCGACGCGGAGTCACTCGATCCCTGCATTCTCCCGGATGTACAACACGTCGTGCAGTACCTGTCACCTGGACTTTCCCAAACTGAACGACTTCGGAAAGGCATTTAAAGACGCCGGGTTTAAATTCCCGACCGATGACGAGTCGATGATCAAAAATCCGCCCGTAATGCTGGGGGCGCCTGCGCAAAAGGAACTCTGGCCGCACTCGATTTGGCCTGGGAAGATTCCGGGCATGCCGCCGATCGGACTTCGGATGAACAACTTCTTTCAGGTGACTGGCGAACATCGCAATGAGTTCCAGTTCGTTCCGGCGGGCACTACGACGCCAAGCGTGCCGACGTTTGTGCCACGAACGAATTTCGAGACCGGGCTTTTCAGCATCTTCACGGCTGGCAATTTTGGAAGCGACATCGCCTTCTGGGTGGATGACGACATCAGCGTGACGGGCGAGAACGGCAACGGAGGGTTGGGCGATGGCTATCTTCGCTTTGTGAATCTGGGCCGATTGCTTCACCTTCCGAAAGACTCTCTGAGCCTTCGTGCGGGCCAATTCGAAATCGATCTGCCATTCAGCCCGGCACGCAGTTGGAACCTGAGTCCGTGGGACATCTTCGGGCAGACGAATGTGGGTGTCACCGGCGTCCACAACGTGAGCAATGGCTTCACGCTCGACACTCCGGGGCAAGGCGTCGAGTTCAGCGGTGGCCACCATTATGGCGGCTACTGGTACTCGGTCGCATTTATAAACCAGAACACGACGGGGGTCACAGATCCGGGTGCGTTCGTGCCTACGGTTACCGGCAACCCGTTCCAGTCCGACTCGAGTTTCAAGGATATCTATGGTCATTTCGAGTACCGATTCAACCTGGAGCGTGACAAGGACAGTCGCCGCGCTATTCAGGCTGCCGGCAAGATGGGACCTCGTGACCACACTTATATCTCTGTTGGCGTGTTCGATTTTTACGGACGCAGTGTGAATCGCATCTTGGGGGCAACGTCTACTGGTGCTCCCACGCTGCTGACGGCGCGCGAACCTTTCTATCGGGTGGGCGGAGATTTCAGTTTCAACTACCGGACCTTCAACCTGTTTGGGGTCTGGATGCACGGCCATGATCACAACCTGATTCCGATTGATGCGACGGGGGCCATCTTCCCGGCGACTCCGGTTTCGTTTATCGCAGGTGCGCCATCGACGTTCAGTGGCGGCTTTCTGCAAGCGGACTATCGCGCTCTGCCCTGGATCATGCTGATCATGCGGTACGACGGAGTGAACTCGCCGGAGGACCGGATCAACGGACTCGCGGGCAGTACCGATACTCCGTTCTTTGCTCCGGTCATGGCAACGCGAAACCGATACACGCCTGGGGTGCAATTCTTGATCCACGCCAATATCAAGGCGTCTTTCGAATACCAAGTACGCCCGCGTCAGCAGATCGCGCCGACAGCCGGATTGCTCAACCCGGTCACGTTAAATCCCGTCTTCACAAAACCGTTCCGTGTGAACACGGCAGTGGCAGGGCTGGAGTTTGTGTACTGAGGGACGACCGTCCGAGATTTCGATAGGAGGAAAGAACTCCAATGAATCGCAAGTTGATGCTTCCTGTTTTGTTCGTTATCGCAGCAACTGTCGCAGTTAGTGCCGGCGACCTCGGTGGCAAGGTATCGGGCGTGAGTGGCAAATCAGTGGTCTACGTTGACGCCATTTCCGGCAAGCCGTTTCCGCCAGCTGACAAGCATCCAGTCATGGATCAGAAGAGCCTGCAGTTCCAGCCGCACATCCTGGTCGTGCAACAAGGGACGACCGTTGATTTCCTGAACAGTGACAACGTACAGCATAACGTGTTCTGGCCGTCGATTGGTGGGGACAAGAAGGCTGGTCACAATCTCGGTACGTGGCCCAAGGGCGAGAAAAAATCGTTCAAGTTCGACCATCCTGGGGTCGCGCCGCTGCTGTGCAATGTGCACCCGGAAATGGCCGGCTACATCGTCGTGAGTCCAACGCCCTATTTCGCCGAAACCGATGAGAGTGGGAACTACACCATCAAGGATGTTCCCGACGGGCAATACACGGTCACGGCATGGCACGAGGGTGCCAAACCGAAGTCGCAACCGGTGAAAGTGGCGGCCGCGAGCAAGTCTGATTTCACGCTGAGCAAGTAACGCGGAAGCCCCCGCCTGGGCTAGCTTGTGTGGGGCGCCGCGCCCGAATTCCAGGGGCCGTGATGCTAAAGCGTTTTCTGGATAAGAGAGTTGACAAGGATTGGTTGAACACCAATTTCCCCTGCATGATGGCGTGTCCCGCGCATACGAATGCCGGCCGCTACGTGGGGTTGATCGCTGAGGGACGCTTTGAGGAAGCGTACCGTCATGCGCGCGATCCTAATCCGCTGGCTAGCATTTGCGGACGAGTCTGCGCTCATCCGTGCGAATCAGCGTGCCGCCGAGGCGAAATCGATAAGCCTATCGCGATCCGCGCCCTCAAGCGATTCCTGACTGAACGTTACGGACCGGAGTCGCGCCATCCGTTGCCGATGCCGAAAGCGGCGGAGACACTGCGGTACAAGGTTGCCGTTATCGGCGGCGGACCAGTCGGACTCTCAGCGGCACATGACCTGGCGCTCATGGGGTATCAGGTCACAATTTTCGAGGCCGCACCGGTCGCGGGCGGAATGCTGTATCTCGGCATCCCTGAGTACCGCCTGCCGCGCAACGTTGTAGAAGCACAGGTACGAGAAATCCTCGAGACCGGTGCGATCACAATCAAACTCAATCAAGCTGCCGGTCGCGACTTCACTATCAGTGACTTGAGGCGACAGGGCTTCGACGCAGTGCTGATTGCCGTTGGTGCTCATCGCAGCCGAGACCTGAGCATTCCGGGTGTCCAACTTGACGGTGTGCACCGCGGCGTCGAGTTCCTGCTAAATGTCAATCTTGGATACAAGTTCACGATTGGTAAGAAGGTGATCGTCATCGGCGGCGGCAACGTCGCGATGGATGTAGCACGTTCAGCGGCACGCGAGGTGCTGCGCGAGCACGGCGCTGACGACGAGTTCGTGCCGAAAGACGAGAACATCGTTGCGGTCGCGACGCATGAGATGGTGGATATATCTCTCTCCGCACTGCGCATGGGCGCGCGCGAGGTCCACCTCGTCTGCCTCGAACGACGTGATGAGATGCCCGCCGCGCTTGAAGAAATTGAGGAGGCCGAAGCCGAAGGAATCATTATCCATGCCGGCCTCGGTCCGAAGCGCATTCTGGGACAGAACGGGCATGTCACGGCTCTTGAGACGCTTGAGACAAAGTGGGTTTTCGACGAGCAGCACCGTTTCAATCCGGCTTTTTACGAGAACAGCGAAAGACAACTGGAGTGCGACACCATCATCATGGCAATCGGGCAGGCGGCGAAGCTCGATTTCATCAAGCCTGAAGATGGTTTGCAGGTCTCCCAGCGAGGACTGATCAGCGTCAACCGCGAAAACCTGATGACCACCGCGCCTGGCGTCTTCGCAGGAGGCGATTGCGCTTTTGGGCCGCGATTGATCATCGACAGCGTCGGCGATGGCAAGCGAGCCGCCATCGGCATTGACGAATACCTTCGCGGCCACAAACACGCGGAGCCACAAATCGAGGTTGAGATCCTCGGCCGTCACCGCATGCTCCACGATTTCATGACGCTGGCGCGGCCTTTAGTACCAATGCAGCCGTTGGAGCGGCGAACCGGCATTACCGAAGTTGAGATCGGATATGACGAGCAGTCCGCGATGGAAGAGGCTCGCCGGTGCCTGCGCTGCTGGATCAACACCGTGTTTGAGGGTAATCCGGCTGATGGTTCTGAATGCGTGCTGTGTGGCGGATGTATCGACGTCTGTCCCGAAGAATGTCTGCGCCTGGTTCCGCTGGAGCAGATCGAGTTCGAGCCCGGAACACTGGAAGCAATTCGCAAGAACCCGGAAATGTTTGACGTCGAGCTGAACGGCGTTGCAGCGGAAGAACTGGGAATCATCACCGGAACGGCCATGATCAAGGACGAGACGCGCTGCATCCGGTGCGGTCTGTGCGCGCTTCGCTGCCCAGTGAACACAATCACTATGGAGGCGTACCACCTCGCTCCGGTCGAGCCCACCGGACTGATTTCCATCCGGACGTTTGATGTTGCGGCGCCCCAGTCGAGCGCCCCGCGACCGCCAGTGGAGAAGAAATAGCAATGGCAGACGAAGTTAAGAAGAAGGTTGTTGAACCGCCGGGACCGGGCGACGCGCAACTTTGGCGCATGGGCGTGGAAGACGAACGTATTAATTGGAGCCGTCGTCAGTTCTTCGTCAAATTGGGTACCGCCTCAATCGCCGTAGCCGGACTCGGGACAGTCGTGTTCGCGTACCAGTTTCTCTCTCCGAATGTCCTATATGAGCCTTCGCTGGTGGTGAACGCTGGCAAACCACAGGGTTATCCGCCGGACTCGGTCACTCTGGACGTAGCGAATCGGATTTACATCGTGCACTCGACCGAAGGGTTCTATGCACTCGACGCGGTGTGCACACACCTGGGGTGCGTGACCGCGTGGAAACCCGAACAACACATCATCGCGTGTCCGTGTCACGGCAGTAAGTTCAATCCTGACGGAACGAAAATCGAAGGGCCGGCGCCTAAGCCCCTTCCGTGGAAACGCGTGTGGGTTAGCGACGAAGGCAACCTGATGGTAGACCGCGGCGCCGATGTTGCCGTGCGTCAGTACGTGAGAGTCTGACATGGCAAACAAGATTCAATCCTACTGGGACAGACTGCGTGCCAGCCGTGTCTGGAGCAGCGTCTTCCGCAGCGGCCCCGGAGGCAGCCGCTTGCATGATGCTCTTGCGGTGCAGCAGAACGTGTTCTTGCACCTGTTCTCGGTTAAGGCACGCAAGCGTTTGCTCGGATTCAGTGCAACGTGGTATCTGGGCGCGCTGACCTTTGCCGCGTTCCTCATTCTGGTGATTACTGGCGTGCTGCTGATGCTCTACTATCATCCGTCGGTGCCGCAAGCCTATAACGACATGAAGGATTTGCAGTTCGTCGTTTCGTCGGGCGTGTTCCTGCGCAACCTGCACCGATGGTCTGCGCACGCAATGGTCCTCCTTGTGTTCGCGCATATGTGCAAGGTGTTCTACCGGGGCGCTTACCGTCCACCGCGCGAATTCAACTGGGTGATCGGCGTAATCCTGCTGCTGATTACGCTGCTGCTCAGTTACACCGGCTACCTGCTGCCGTGGGATCAACTGGCGTTCTGGGCGGTGACAGTTGGAAGCAATATCGCTTCAGCCGTTCCGATCGCAGGTAAGCACATCCGGTTCCTTCTGCTCGGCGGCAACCAGGTGAACGCCAACGCACTCCTGCGTTTCTATGTGCTGCACTGCGTGATTCTGCCGATCGTCGCGACCTTCTTTATTGCGATCCACTTCTGGCGTATCCGCAAAGATGGTGGACTGTATGCCCCACCGCCAAATGTAGTCGCCGACGACATCCAGCCTAAATCTGCTGCCGCATCGGAAGGAACTCTACGATGAGTGACGAGCAAAAGCCGTTTGTAGCGGGAATTGATTCCGATCAGAGAAAGGCGCCAGTTCGTGTGGCGTTTGTCACCCGTCGCACGTCACCCGCCGTGAAGGTCGCGGATGAAGAGCACCTGATGACGTATCCCGGCGTGCTCTTCCGTATTGCTGTAGCGATCGAGGTGTTCTCCATCTTTCTTATTGCGTTGGCGTTGGTCTGGGACGCTCCGCTCGAAGGCCTCGCCGATCCAATGCACACACCCAACCCAGCGAAAGCGCCGTGGTACTTTCTCGGTCTGCAGGAACTTCTGCACTACTTTCCACCGGTGGTTGCCGGAGTGCTCATTCCCACACTGGTCATTATTGCGCTGATCATCATTCCGTATTTCAACGTGAATGTCGAAGGCAAAGGCCTGTTCCTGGAGGACCGCGCGCGACGGCTGAGAATTTTCGCTTCAGTCTTACTCTCGTTGTCTGTGTTCCTGATCATGTTCCACGTTTACATCGCACTTGTGCCGACACTCATCGTTGCCGTGTTGATGGTGATGGCTGCGCGGCAAGCGGCGAAGCCCGGAGCAGAACCGCGGCGTGGGTTGGCAGCCAAGCCACTCTCGTTCTGGATCATGACTTGGTTCCTCGCAGAACTGGTGCTGCTGACCGCAATCGGCACGTTCTTCCGAGGCCCAGGATGGTCGTGGGCGCTGCCGTGGAGGACCTACTGATGCGACAGAAAATCAGTTCTCTGTGGCATACGCTGTTTGGCGATCCTGGCCGCGCGTTCGGAGTCGTCAGTCTTATGCTGCTGGTATTGTTGGCTAGTGTTCCAGCCAAGAACCACTTCAGTGAATGGCGACATTATCAGAATCAATACCAAAGATTGGTGCGTGGCCGTGCCGAAGCGGTCACACTCGAAAAGCACATGCCGCAAGGCATTCAGCAGATTTGGATTCCCGAACAGGGAGTCGTTGATCGTTGCACGACGTGCCATGTCGCATTAAAAGAGACCAGTCTCCGCGATATACAGGAGCAGCCGTTCCGAACGCATCCACCGATTCCGCATAACCTCAGCGAGTTCGGGTGCGTGACATGCCATCGCGGCCAGGGTCCGGCGACGACCGTCGAAGAAGCGCACCATACTACGCTCGCGTGGGAACAGCCGATCTTGTCGGCGCGCTATGTCGAATCCGGCTGCGGCCAGTGTCACTTGAATCATTTGACAGGGACCCCAAAGCTGAACGAAGGCAGGCACCTACTTGCCCGTGAAGGCTGTGTCCGCTGCCACATGCTCACGATGGCAGACGGTGTGGTAATGCAAGGCGCAGATGATCCGCCGTCACTCGTTCACATTGCCGACAAAACTACGCGCGAGTGGATGTTCGCCTGGATCAAAGACCCGCAGAGGTATTCGTCTACAGCGACGATGCCGAACTTCGGTCTAAGCGACGACGATGTAAGGGACATCACGGCGTTTCTCGTCGCACAGAGCGCACCACTTCAGCCGAATGCACCGAAGTCGACCGCGACGCCAGGCACGGCCACCGATCTGCAGGCAGGCACGAGCCTGTATGGGGAATCGTTCTGCGCCTCGTGCCATGCAACTCAGAATGCCGCCGGGAACAAGGTGGGAGGTGACCTGGGGCCCGAGTTGACGAAGATCGGAACAAAGGCGAAGCCGGAATGGTTACAGGCCTGGCTGCGCAATCCGGGCGACTACGATCCGGATACCAAGATGCCGCACTATCGCTTCGATGATAAGCAGGTCGCCACGCTGACCGCCTTCCTGATGGCGAAAAAGGATGATGACCTGCTGGCCAATGTTCACCTGCCGAACGCGACACCTGAACAGGTAAAGCACGGACGAGCGCTCGTCTTCGAGTACGGTTGCGCATCGTGTCACGGGATCAACGGGATCAAGAAGCCGGAGAACTTTGCTCCCGACCTGAGCCGCGAAGGCAGCAAGCCGTTCGCGCAGATCGCGTTTCCGGCGGACGTACCGCACACGCTGCCCGACTTCATCGTCGCAAAGGTGAGAAAGCCGCGCGCGTTCGGACCAAGCCTCAAAATGCCGCAATTCACACTCACCGAGCAGCAGATCGACGCGATTACGACCGCGTTGATGGCGCAGACCGATCGCGCACAGACACAACCGGTCAACATGCGAGTGGCTGGATACCACGAGTCGAAGTATCAGCCCGCTGGCAAAGCTGGTCAGCTCATGAACGACCTCCGTTGCTTCAGTTGCCACGCCATCAATGGACACGGCGGCGACATGGCGCCTGATCTCACATGGGAGGGCACCTCGGTACAGCGCAAGTGGCTGGCAGATTTCCTGAAAAATCCGGAGACGCTTCGCCCCACACTCATCCGCCGCATGCCGAAGTTCAACTTGAGCGACACAGAGATCAATATTCTGACCGACTACATCATGACGGTCTATCAGACCCCTGCTTTTGATCGCGACGAAATTCCTGCTGCCGCTCTCACGCCCGCGATGGCCGAGCAGGGACGCGAGTTGTTCTACGGCAAGTACGCCTGCCAGTCTTGCCACATAGTGGATTCAAAGGCGGATAAGGGATACATCGGGCCTGCGTTGTGGAGCGTGGGGACTCGCTTGAACGCCGCGTGGGTGTATCACTGGCTTAAAGATCCGCAGAGCCTGCGTGCCGGGTCGCTAGAACCCGATCAGCATATGACCGATGTTGACGCCCGCGCACTCACAGCATTTCTTATGTCTCAGAAATTGTCTCAGAAATCGAGCGGAAAGCAGGTGGCGAAGAAATGAAACCGTGGATCACTTGCGTCATCGTCGCAACCGCGCTCGTTATCAGTTGCACCCACAAAAGCAAAGGCCCGGCGCAGCCCACGGCGACCGCGCACGGTACGGCTATCGTCGAATCCAGCGGAGGCAAGCAGGTTGCTGGGGTAGGTAGCCCGCTCGATCAGCCAGTGGTAGTGCAGGTCAACGACAAGGACAACAATCCGGTCCCCGGGGCACCCGTGCGCTTTAGCGGTCCTGCGGAAACAGTGTTCACGCCGGCTGAAGGAGTTACCGATTCAAGCGGCCAGTTCTCGACGAACATTTACCTGGGAGGCTCCTCCGGACGATACCGGCTCACTGCTTCTACTTGGGACAGCTCGGGAAAGCGAATTGATGTTCAACTCGAGGAAGTCGCACTCGGTTACCAGCAAATGCTCGGGCACGAACTGAACGAGGAATACTGCGCACGCTGTCACGACTCGGAATCGACCGCACTGCGGGTTTCCAATCACGATAACCTCGGTGCCAACGCGCGCCCATTCACCGAGGGCGACCCCTTCAATAAACTGAGTGACGCAGATCTGACCGATCTGATAGCGCACGGAGGCGTCGCACTGGGCCGCTCGGCCGAGATGCCGCCGTGGGGATACACCTTGACGAACTCCGATATTGCCGCGCTGGTCAGCTACATTCGCGCGGTTTCCGATCCGCCTTACCGGACGAAAGGTGTGGTTTATGTGCAGAAGTAATGCGGTCGCATTTTTGGCAATCGTTGTCTTGCTGTTACCGCTCTCCTCCTCGGCGCAGGTGCTGTCTGTTTTCGAAATCCACGACCCAGAAGCTAGGCGCTTACAGCAGAAGTACAACCAGCAGTTGCAGCAGATCGGGGCTCAAATCCATGGACACGAGTTCCCGTATCACTTCTATTTGAGTCGGGTGCTGGACATGGAAGAACCGCAACAATTGCGGACGGAGCAGAGTTCCATCGGCTTCGACATATACAACAAGCAAATGGTGCTGGAAATTACCGGCAACTACTACGCGGCATACTCTCGTGAACTGATGGACAAGAGCAAACGGGTACGCCAGACATTCAACGACGTCATCTTACCCATCCTGCAAGCCGCAGTGCGGCAGTTCCCGAATGACGATAGCTTCGTAGCGTTTGCCGTGGAGATCTCTCACCATGTGCGCGGCAAAGTCAGCGGTATCACTACAGAAAACGCTGAGAACATCGTATTCATCATGCCACGGGCAGCAGCGCATCGCCTGGTGGTGGCAATGACTCCTGAGCAACAGCAAGCTGCCGCGTTGGACGGAGCAGTGTATGTGGACGGTGAACCGATTGCGCTGTGGCTGACAGGAGATGAATCGCCCAACATTATTGCGCACGACGGCTTCGTGAAGCCCGAGAACCGTAGGGATCACGTCGAGGTCGCCAGCATCGGCACACCCGCTACCGTACCGGGAACACCAGTCTCACCAAACTTGATCAAACCGAACGATTTCCCGATACGGCTAATCACACCCGATACTCTGAAAAATCTGGAAATGACCCATCAGGGGACCATTGAACGCATGGTTCGCGGACTCGATGCACAGGCGCATTTCGTTTCTTATGCACCGCCTGCGTTCGTGGCCTTCCACCAGGGTGCGTATTTACAGATGTCGCTTACCACACCGCTCCAGGACAACAACAATGGTTCACGTTATCAACTCGCCGCGCTAGCTTTTGACAGCCACATCGCCCATCTTATTCGTCCCGTGCTCGCTTACTTTCAGAATGAAACGAGCTTCGATGGTGTTAGCTTCAGCACGACCCTGAAACCGGCCGGCGGCGTGGGTTCGGAGGCGGTGGAATTCTTCTTTTCCTTCAAAGCAATGAACTGCTTCGCTAATTACGACTGCACCGGTCAGGAATTGCTGGACTCTGGCATTGTCCTTATTAATGGCGAGCGCGCCGGAGTAAACCTTCAAGTTGCGGAGAGACAATGAAGGACGAGTTTGTAGCACGGTATAGCACTGTAAGCGCTGGTGATTTCCGGTCGCAAGGTGGAATTTAGAGAATTTGTAGAAACTAACGATTCACCCGTAAGCAGCTGTTAATCATCTACTTACCGCGGAATCAGTGGGTTACACTGAAACCGTCAAACGAGTCCCTTCTTCGGCACCAGACATTTATCTCAGCAGCTAACAGGGCTAGTTACTAGCCCTGTTACTATTTTTGGGCCAAAGCTGCCTGCGGCTGGACTCCACTGGCGGCGACTGGATGCCTTTCACCCCTTTCACCCCAGATACACTTTTGCCTACCAGAGCTGCTCGCGCGACACATCCCAAGTAATCTTGCTCTCTCCGGTGGCCGCATAACGCGGTAAACGACCCGAAGGTGCGGCCCTGTATTGCTCATAGCTCAAAGATCCTCGCCGTAGGCGGTCAATGAAGCGCATGGGTTCCGAACGCAGTCTTTTCGGCGCTGACGATGCGCTCTTGTTATTTCCCCTGGTCGCGCTCGGGTAGTCAAGCGTGGCATAGGCGTCTCTTCGCATACCCAACCGTTCACTATGCTTCCGGGCCTTCGCCACAAGTGATTCTTTGGATCCGGTTGAGAGTTCACGGTTTTTTGATAATCAAGTACATCATTCTCAACGCAGCTGTATCTAAACAGTTCTGAAATCTGCCATGCGAAAGAAGTCGGACATATGGATTGCACGATGAAAAATTCCGCCACTGTACTTGCAAATCTCGACGATTTGCTCCCCGGCTTGGAGTCCGTCTACAAAGACCTTCATGCTAGTCCCGAACTGTCGATGCAGGAAACACGGACGGCTGGCATCGCGGCGGACCGCCTTCGTGCTGCCGGTTACGAAGTGACCGCCGCCGTCGGAAAGACTGGCGTTATCGGTTTGCTGCGCAATGGCGAAGGTCCGGTGGTCATGCTTCGCGCCGACATGGACGCGCTTCCGGTTCAGGAAGCCACGGGCCTGCCCTACGCGAGTAAGGTGACGGCCACCGATAGCACCGGGAAGAGTGTGCCCGTCATGCACGCCTGCGGTCACGACATGCATGTTACCTGGCTGATAGGCGCAGCCACTCTGTTTGCGAAGTCTCGTGATGCGTGGAAGGGCACGCTGATGGCGGTTTTCCAACCAGCGGAGGAAACGGCAGCGGGTGCGCAGGCAATGATCGATGACGGGCTCTTTCAGCGCTTCCCGAAACCGAGCATCATATTGGGTCAGCACGTCATGGTCGGTTCCTCAGGCGACATTGGCACTCGCTCCGGCGTGATCACCTCTGCGGGAGACAGCTTCCAAATCCGAATGTTCGGTCGAGGAGCTCACGGCTCGATGCCTCAGTCGAGCATTGATCCGGTTGTTATGGCCGCTGCTACCGTCCTTCGCCTGCAAACGATTGTGTCGCGTGAACTCGCTCCCTCCGACGCTGCGGTCGTTACCGTCGGCTCGCTTCAGGCCGGCGCAAAGGAAAATGTGATTCCCGACGAAGCAGTCATAAAACTGAACGTACGAACTTTCGATGAAGATGTCAGAAAACGGGTACTCGTTGCAATCGAACGCATTGTCAATGCCGAAGCCGAAGCATCGAGAGCGCCCAAAAAGCCCGAGATCACTCGGCTCGACCGCTACGCATTTGTGAAGAATGATCCAGAGTCAACAAGACGTGCGGTTGACGCATTTCGAAGCTATTTCGCAGCGGAGCGCGTGAAAGAAACCCAACCAACTACCGCGAGCGAAGATTTTGGCTCTTTTGGAACTGAGTGGCAGGTCCCGTCTGTATTCTGGTTTGTGGGCGGGACCGATCCTGAGACGTATGCTAAGGCTAGGAAGTCGGGCACCATCGCCGACATCCCAACCAATCACAACCCGCGCTTCGCACCAGTCATCCATCCAACTTTGCAGACAGGCGTGGAGGCGCTGGTGGTTGCCGCTCAGGCTTGGCTATCAACCTAGGCTGCGAAAAACCCGAAGGCATCGCGAGTTTCGGCTCTCACAAGAAGGAGTCCAGTAAAGGCTGTGTGGCGTAGAGCAGCAGATCCGGCACGCAAAATCTCCGATAACGAGAGCGAAGTTGCCAGCAATGTGACAGCAATAGGCAGCGAAGCCGAGGAGTTTCGAGGCAACGATCGTGTGCTCTTCGGTATCATTCTTGGCGTCATCACGTTCTGGCTGTTCGCCCAGACTACGTTGAACATCGCCCCTGATATGGGGCGCGATCTGGGTCTCGGTGCCAGCACAATGAACACCGCGGTAGCGATTACTGCGCTCTTCTCGGGCATCTTCATCGTGGTTATGGGCGGCCTCGCCGACCGCGTCGGCCGTGTTCGCATCGTGCGGATTGGGTTCTATCTGAGTATCGTCGGCTCACTCTTGGTAGGACTCGCCCCTGCCGGCCGGTGGGCCTCGTCGTTTCTGCTGACAGGGCGGGCAGTGCAGGGATTGTCCGGAGCCTGCATTATGCCGGCTAGCCTGGCGTTGGTGAAAACCTACTGGGACGGCGCCGCGCGGCAGCGGGCGGTCAGCCTATGGTCGATCGGTTCCTGGGGTGGATCGGGTCTATGTGCATTATTCGGCGGGCTAGTAACCCAGAGCCTCGGCTGGCGCTACATCTTCTTCGCTTCTGTTGTGGCTGCGTTACTCGGTCTCGTGTTGATGAGAGGCACTCCCGAGAGCCGGGCGACGAATAATGCAACCTATCGCTTCGATTTTGCCGGTGTAATCACTTTTATGGTCGCGATGGTTGCCTTGCAGATTGTCGTCACACAAGGGAACAAGTTCGGGTGGACCAGTCTACCAGTGCTTGTCCTGATCGCGGTCGCTCTGGTAACGGGCGTTTTATTCGTTCGCGTCGAGACACGAACCTCCGCCGCCTTCGTCGATTTTTCACTCTTTTCCAATTCGACCTACACAGGTGCCACCGTTTCCAACTTTCTCCTCAACGCCGTGGCCGGCACACTGATCGTGTCCCTGGAACTAGTCCAGCTTGGCGGTAACATGACCGCGAAGCAAGCTGGCATGCTCACGCTCGGCTACGCTGTTGCGATCATCTCTTTCATTCGCGTGGGGGAAAAGCTCTTGCAGCGTTTTGGTGCGCGGAAGCCGATGATCTGGGGTTGTCTCATCACGGGCCTGGCGATCCTGTTTCTTTCGCCAGCAAACCTGCTGCTAAAGGATTACAGAATCTTGGCGATCATTGGCTACACGCTGTACGGAACAGGCTTGGCGTTCTACGCCACGCCTTCGACCGACGCCGCACTATCCAACCTTCCGGAAGGCCAGGCAGGAGCCGGGTCTGGCATCTACAAGATGGCTTCCTCGCTCGGGGCTGCGTTCGGGGTTGCGATCTCAGCGACGATCTTCACCGCCCTCAGCAGCGGTACCGACAGCGCACGTTGGATGGAAGGGGTTATCACCTTTTATGGCCGCCAGGACAACCCAGCAGTTCGTGCGGCGGCGATGATCGCGCTGATGTTCAACCTACTCATGGTAGGCGTCGCTATCCTGTCCATCATGTTGACGATCCCCGGCGGCAAGAAGGCGCACTGATGAGGAACAGGCTGAACAATGGCGAAGGTCCCTGTCGAACTCCGCCGTTACTTCATTCCTGACACGGGTGTCTGGTAGAGGAGATGGTAGTAGCAGCTCAGGTTTGGGGTGTCGATATAGGCCAGATGATCGTCAACGAACAAGTCGTTGTCAACACGCTGCTGGTCGCTTTCGACCTTGGCGGCACCTTCGTTTTCGCGCTCAGCGGCGCCACGGCCGGGGTCAAGCACAGGCTCGATCTCTTCGGGGTTTTGGTCTTGTCTTTCGCTGCGGGCAACTCGGGTGGGATCGCCCGCGATGTGATGATTGGGGCGGTTCCGCCAGCCGCCATAAGCTATTGGCCGTACATCGCGGTCTCACTTGTTGCCGGGTTGATTACGTTCTACTGGTATCGAATTATCAACCGGCTGCGTAGTCCCGTGCTGGTGTTCGATGCCGCAGGATTAGCCCTCTTTGCGGTTTCTGGCGCCAGTAAGGCGCTGGCCTTTCACTCCGGCCCGTTTGCGGCTTTGTTGCTTGGCATGCTCACCGGAATCGGCGGCGGCATGGTGCGCGATGCGCTTCTGAGTGAAATACCCACCGTGTTGCGCACCGAGCTTTATGCGGTTGCGGCCTTCGTTGGCGCAGGTGTGGTGGTAATTGGAAGGATGCTGCATCTGTCGTCTTCCGGGGTGGCCATAGCCGGCGCGGCACTCTGCTTTGGACTCCGGTTTATGGCCATGCATCGAGGCTGGCATCTTCCGACCGCCCGCTTGCCAAAACAATCGGACGAAGAAACGAGTGCTGATCTCAACCGCACCACAAACTCAATGAGGCACTAGATGAGCGCAACTGTGCTCGTGTGCGGGAGTATCTTCAATGGTAATCGACCTCTCGGATCGGAAGCTCCTAGTTGATGATGAGTAAGTCTGCCGCGGTTGTCGCCACATCTATTTCTCAAAATGTGAGAACGCGACTCATGTGGCAGCGATGCTTGTACTGCTTGCGAAACCCAGGTTCACGCCGTTTTGTTTGGCTTGTCCCTAGCGCCGGAATTATCGCTGGCTGGCTTCGCCTGATTCTATTTTCTGATTGAACGTTGAGGATTGGCCGCGTGGCACGCTTAAGGGATTCCAGTGGGAGTGTTGAAAGTGCTTGGCCAAAAACACGATTTGTCCGCAGTGATACGCGTAATGAGCAATCTGCCGATTCACGGCCTGCATCACCGAGTGTGCCTCGCCCCGGATGAACACCGTGCGCTTTATGTCCTTCGGGAAGAGCGGTTCAAGCGCAGAGAACAGGCAATTCCAGCCCGACTCCCACATACTCATCAACTCTTCGCGGCCTGATGGCGGTTCCACGAACTCGCTATCGCGGTTGCGATTGGGTTTCTCCCCGTCGCTGGTGAGGAAGTCTGTCCAACGAGAGCGCATGTTCCCGGCCATATGCTTGACGATCACGGCGATGGAGTTCATCTCCGGGTCTACCACTGCGACGAGTTGCTCGTCTGTTACCTGTTGCATCGCCCCTTCCGCCAACTTTTTGTAGTAGCGAAAGAGGGACAACGAATCCTCAAGATACGATGTCGTCAACTTCAATCCCATGCCGTGATGGTATGCGAGGAGCCCTGATTGAGTTGTACGCCACAAAAGAAGCCACGCACGATTGGCTTACAGTCAAGTGAGGCTATCGTTGCACTTTTCCGCTGGAACCAGCAGGCCGAAGTCGGTGAGCTTGCGTACCAGGTCTGAATCCAAGGTGACGTTCTCGCGCGCTGCGATGGCAGCAACGGCCTCGCTGGTCGGCTGTCCGCCGAAGTGCTGCAAGACTCCGAGCAACCGAGCCGGGATTTCAATCGGGTCGTAGTCGCAATAAGTGGAGAGACACACAACGTCGCTGCGCATGGAAACCAGCTTGAATGATCCGCAACGCAGAGCGGGTTCGGGAGCGGTGTGGCCGAGCTTCGCGTAAACATCCTGCGTCATGCGAGCCAGGAGTCGGACTTGTGGCCCGCAGATTTGCGCTACGTCAGTCCAGCGCAGGCCGTCGACCTTCGCGGCGCATTCCTCAAAGAATTGCCGCTCTTGTCCAATCCACCGGTCCCACAGTGCGCGATACGTGGTCGACTTAACCGTGCCCTCCAATTCGCCTTCAGCGATCGTCTTGCAATCGTCACCAAGTTCGAGCAGGCGTTCGAGCGCGGTACCGCCAACGCCAAGCTCCAACACACACCAGCGGGAGAGTGCCCACTCGATGCTCTTCAGCAGGTTCTCGAGTGCCTCGCGCCAGAAGTGAAATCCGGCAGCGCCGCGGTCGTGCTTGCAGAAGAAGGTCGAGCAGACGGAGTTGCGGTGAGGCCAGATAGCGCAGCGGCCTGGGTCGCCAACGTAGTGCGGACAGAGCAAGGTCTCACTGCGCCCGAATCCCGCAGCTACGTGGTTGTACCAAAGCGCATACGTGGCGGTTTGACCGATGCCCAGCGGCGTGACGCCTAGCATTTTTGCGAGCCGGCGCTCGACACTGGCGCGGCCTTCGGCCATTTCCGGTGAGCCGTCGCGTAGTATCCGCCCCGCCAGAAAATTTGGCAGAGTCGGCGAAAAGGTGCAGCACTTCGTCCGCGGATTGAAGAAAATCTGCCGGTCGTCGTGGTCGCCCTCTCGCCGGACCATTGCACAATCGGAACACGTGGCGCGGGTTTCCTCCGGCGGCGCGCCCCCTAACAGCTCTTCCACCCAGGCTGCGTAAAGCGGAGGAAGGCTGCTGGATTTCGGTTTATTAGAAGTTGGCGTCGTCCCCAAGGTGAGTCCTCCTGAAGTCTTTCTCAAAAGCAAAAAGGGGAATGCGCGCGACTGCCTTTGACAGGCGCAACCTCCACATTCCCCAGCGTGAACCAGCGGGCCGCAGGATTATAGCTACCCTTTCTTGGTTTCCTCGCCCTTCTTCTTATCGCCTTTTTTCTTGCCGTGCTTTTTATCTTCCTTCTTGTCCTGGAGCGAGTTGCCGGAGACGCCACCGGAGATCTGCGCTACGGCATCAGTGCTGTACGACGCCGGAGGCACAGCGGCGACGACTGGCTGGACCAGAGGCGTCAGCAATGTAAGGAACATTAAGTCTCGTACTTTCATCGTTTCGTGTTTGCCCTTTCTCGCGACTTCACGAATTTCATCTGCAATGAATGCATGTGTAACGCCTGAACCGATCCCGGTGATACTGGGGCGCGGCTCAAGGCAGCTACGATAACATGCTGCTAATACGATCCATGTCTGAAGATGGTTGTCTGCAGCGACGCAGCGGTTCGCGTTGATTCTGCAAAACAGCAGTACCGAAGGACCTTTCGCCTCTCGCATACCTGGATGCTGTGCCCGGTTCAAGGAATCGAGTGTTCCGAAAAAGAAGGCCGGCTGAATGTACAGCCGGCCTCTTCTCATTCAAGGGTGTCATGCTGGGCGCAGCGAAGCATCTGCTCCATAACCCTGTCTAGCTGCCGAAAGCCAGCGAGATCAGGGTATGCTGTTCCATCTCATGCGCTTTGGCCGAGCCCGTTGCGGGGCTGGCGGCAGCTGCACGTTTTATCGAGCGTACCGGACGTCCCGCAGCCAGTCTGCGTAGGCGAGGCAGTACAAAGAAGAGAGCTCCCATGTTGGCCGGCTCTTCCTGTACCCAGATGATTTCGCGCGCATCGCCATATTGCTTGAGCATTGACTTGATCTCGCGCTCCGGGAACGGGTACATCTGGTCGAGGAAGACGATGGCCGTCTCGGTATCCTTGCGGCGCTTGCGTTCCATGCGGAGCTCGTGGCCCAGTTTGCCCGTACACATCAGCACGCGCGTGGGCTTCTCCACTTCGGTATCGAGCATAACGTTCTGGAACTGTGGCGTGCCCAGCGCATCTATGCTGCTTGCGGCCTCTGGATGCCGCAACATGCTCTTCGGTGTAAAAACCACGAGCGGCTTACGCCACCGGCGCATCACCTGGCGGCGTAGCAAGTGGAAGTACTGCGCGGCAGACGATGGCTGGCACACTTGCATATTGTCTCGCGCGCAAAGCTGTAGATACCGTTCGATGCGCGCGCTGGAGTGCTCCGGTCCCTGGCCTTCGTAGCCGTGCGGCAATAGCAGCACGAGGCCGGACAGCAGGCCCCACTTCTCTTCGCCGGCCGTGATGAACTGGTCGATGATGATTTGCCCGCCGTTGGCGAAGTCGCCGAACTGCGCTTCCCAAACCACGAGCGCTTCCGGATAGTCTCGACTGAAGCCGTATTCGAAGCCCATCACGGCGGCTTCCGAAAGCTCGGAGTTATAGATTTCTACCCGTGCCTGCTTCGCATCCAGATGGCAGAGCGGAACATACTCGCGCTCATTTTCGGTGTCGATGAGAGCCGAGTGTCGATGATTGAATGTGCCGCGGCGGCTGTCCTGTCCGCTGATGCGAATCGGCGTGCCCTGTACGGCCAGCGAAGCCAGAGCCAGCGCTTCCGCCATGCCGTAATCCACCGGGCGCTTGCCTTGCGCCATTTCCGCACGCTGCTCTAGCAGCTTCTTCACCTTGGGATGGATATGGAAATCCGCAGGATACTGCGTAAGCTTTTCGGCCAGGTCTGCGAGTTCCTCCCGCACAACCCCGGTATTCACTTCGTACGATGGCTCGTACAAACCGCCCTCGTAGTTGTCCCAATAGGAAGGCAGCGTGTAGAGCATGGGCTTGCGCGTCATCTGCTGCGCCTGCTTCTGTGCGCCTTGCAGTTCGGTCCTCACCTGCTCCATCTTTGGCTTGGGATCAACGCCGAGCTTCTTCGCGTAAATTTCATACAGCGGCGCGTGTGCCTTGATGCGCTTGTACATCAGCGGCTGCGTGATCGTCGGATCGTCTACTTCGCTATGGCCGTGACGGCGGTAACCGATTAGATCGATCACCACGTCCGAGCCGAAGGTGTACCGGTACGCGGTGGCGATGCGCGCCACGCGCGCAACTGCCTCCGGGTCTTCCGCGTTTACGTGCAAGATGGGAATCTGTAAGCGCTTGGCCACGTCGGAGGCGAAGCGCGACGATTGCGACTCGCTGGGATTCGTTGTAAAGCCGATCAGATTATTGACGATGATGTTGACCGTGCCGCCGACCGTGTAGCCGCGAAGCTGGCTCATGTTCAGCGTTTCGGCCCACACACCTTGTCCAGCAAAAGCGGAGTCGCCGTGCATGATCACCGGCAGCGTCTGGCGCTTCCCGTCCTTTCCGCGCCGCGTCTGCTTGGCGCGCACGCGTCCTTCGCAGACCGGGTCCACGGCTTCCAGGTGGCTCGGGTTGGAGACCAGGTGGATACGGATATCCTTTCCGTTGATTTCGCGGCTTCCCGTTGCGCCCTGGTGGTACTTCACATCTCCGCCACCGAGCACGCTGCGGGGATCAACATCTTCGAAATTTGCGAAAATCTCTTCTGCCGGACGCCCTACGATATGTCTCACCACGTTCAGCCGTCCGCGATGGCTCATCGCCATGACGAACTCTTCAGCGCCCAGTTCCACTCCAGCGACAAGGATGATATCGAGCAGCGGGATCAGTGATGTGTTGCCTTCGAGCGAAAAGCGTTTCGTGCCGATATAGAGGTTTTGCACGACCTGCTCAAAGAGATCGGCTTCCACGAGGCGATCGAGAAATGCCTCACGATTGAACGCAGGTGCTTCGCGCTCTAGCTGGTCCTGTATCCACCGGCGACGCTCCGCGTCGTAGATGTGCATGAACTCGGCTCCGATCGTACCGCAATAAATTCTGCGAGCCTGATCGGCGATATCGCCGGCGACGTGAAGTTCTGGGTGAAGCTCGCGCGGAAAATACCCGAGCGGGTCGAGATCGGATTCCAGGTAGCCCCAACGGCGGAACGCGTCGAAGACCCGTTCGCGTACTTCGTTTTCAGAACCTACAATTTCTGCGGTAGGGAAGGCTTGCGCCTGCAATGTAAAGTGCTCCTGAAATGAATTTGTCACCCCGGACAGAATGCCCCTGCTAAGAAGTTATCAGAAATGTTCCATGCCCGGGGCAGTTGCGCGCTCACGGGAACTGTCGCAAGTTAGCTTTCCGCGGTTACTTTATTTGATGCGTCCGACCCAGAGCTGGACGCTTCGTTCTTACGGTCTGCGCTGGCGTGCCTCAGCTCACGCCTTCACAGTTGCGACTCGTAGCGTCACGTAACTGGCGTCCGTATCCAAAATAATCTACCGAAGGTGCTACTTCGGGCGTATCAATATCATCGAAAGAGCGTTCCTATGACATCTTTTCAAACCTCCATTGTTACTGCCGTCGCGGTCCGCGCGCTGGACGTATCACGCCAATATGAGATGGGCGACTCCGTTATCCGAGCGATCGACGGCATTTCGATCGATGTGCAGGGTGGCGAGTTTCTCGCGCTGCTCGGCAGTTCCGGTTCGGGCAAGTCAACCCTGCTGAACCTGATCGCCGGATTGGATCGGCCCACGGCCGGCTCCATCGTTGTCAACGGACGCGACCTCGCGCAGATGACCTCTGCAGAACTTGCCGAATACCGGCGAAACACTGTCGGCATGGTCTTTCAGTCCTTCAACCTCATCCCGACCATGACTCTGGCGGAGAACGTCGAGCTGCCCATGCGCTTCGCGGAAGTCGAGCGCCCCGAGCGTGCCGCGCGAACCGCAGAGGCGTTGACCCGCGTAGGCCTTGGGCGTCGCATGGACCATCGGCCAACGGAACTCTCCGGAGGTGAGCAGCAGCGCGCTGCCATCGCACGCGCCCTCGTCAACCGGCCCTCGCTGTTGCTGGCCGACGAGCCCACCGGCAATCTCGACAGCCGCACCGGGCAGGAGATCATGGAGATTATGGGCGAACTGAATCAGTTCGGCATGACCGTGATCATGGTGACCCATGAGCGCCCGCTTGCCGACCGCTACGCTTCGCGCCAGGTTTTTCTGGCTGACGGCAAACTGGTGAACAACGGCCAGGAGGTGCGGCAATGAAAACCTATGACCTGGTGGAATTGGCAACCCGCAATCTCCGCGAATCCAAGCTGCGCAATTCGCTGACCACGCTCGGCATCGCCGTCGGCGTCGCTTCCCTCGTGGCCATGCTGTCGCTTGGAGTGGGGCTCCAGCAGCTTGCCAACAGCCGCCTGAGCCGCTCCGGCCTCTTCGATACCGTCTTTGTTACTTCGTCGCAGGATGATCGCGGCGTAAACAGCAGTGAAGATCGTGAGCGCGAAAAGGCCAGCGTGCCCGACCGCGCCCTCGACGACTCTGCGCGCGCCGATATCCAGCGCATCACAGCCGTGACCGAGGTTGCCCCGGAGATCCGCGTTATCGCCGAGTTGGCGTACAACGGCAAGAACCGCTCCGCATTCATCGGTGGGCTGCCGTTCTCCGCCCGCGAAAACGACGCCTTCGAGAACATGCAGGGCAAGTTCTTTTCCGGCCCAATGGCGAATGAAGTCATCCTGCAGAAGGAATTCGCGCAGGCTCTCGATCCGAATCCGCAGAACCTGATCGGCAAGCAGATCACGCTCCGCTACGCCGAACGCAGGCCGGGCGAGACGGCCGGGCAGGAAAGCGCTTCGCCGGATGCGACGGCACAGGGCGACATGAACCAGGGCGACATGAACGAAGACACATCGTTCTCTGTCGTGCGTCGGGAGCAGCCGCTAACCATCGTCGGCGTCATCGAGAGCGAGCCGTTCGGCGGCCTGCGCATGATCTCGCGCGCACGAGCATTCCTGCCGACCGATACCGCCAATAACCTGAACATGATGCAGTTTTCCGACGTGCGCAACGCCATGCGCGCCAGGCCAACCGGGAAGCTGTACACCATGCTCGCCGTGCGCGTCTCCACGCCCGGCCATGTTCAGCAGGTGCAGGACGCGATAAAGAAGATGGGCTTTCGCACCTACTCCATCCTCGACGCCACGAAGAGCCTGCGACGCTTCTTCGCCATCTTCGATATGTTCCTTGGCATCTTCGGGTCGCTCGCCCTCGCCGTCGCTTCGCTGGCAATCATCAATACGCTGGTCATGGCGGTGCTCGAACGCCGCCGCGAGATCGGCGTGATGAAAGCTCTTGGAGCGAGCGATGTCGATGTGAAGAAGTTGTTCTTTGCCGAAGCTGGAAGCATGGGAATCGTAGGCGGCACGCTCGGCGTTCTGCTTGGATGGCTCATGGGGAGGGCCATCAATTTCGGCACCAACTTATATCTAACGCGACACGATCTGCCGCCCGAGAACATTTGGGCTGTGCCGTGGTGGCTCGTCGGCAGCGCCATAGGATTCGCCGTGCTGGTGAGCCTGCTCGCAGGACTCTACCCGGCTGCAAGGGCAGCAAAGCTGGATCCAATCAAAGCGCTGAGATACGAATGAGCCGGTGTACGTTCGACACGGCAGCTCCGGCTACGAAAAGTAGAAGCCAGATGCAAGAGCGGGAGGGCATCCTGTGCTCAGCGAGGGATCTGCTATTAGAACGATCTTTCGGTCAGTCAACGGCGTGCCGGATGACGCAGTTTGAGTTTCAGCATCTTTGGGTACAGCATCTTCGAAGTTTGCTCTGAAATTGCTCTGAGGTTCTTTGAAGTTGCTTTGAGGGGGCACGGCTTCAGCCGTGCCATTGGAATTGCATACAAGGGGCTTTAGCCCTTGAGGACCTGTTTTGATATTGCGATCACTCCGATTCATTCTCGCACTGGCAATCGTCACTGCGCTTGCGCCGTTAAGCCAAGCCGCTTCCAGGGTGGATTGCACTGCGCTCAAGAGCACGATCCTCAATCGCTCTGTGCCGTACTGCGTCATGTTGCCGCCCAGCTACGACCAGGACAAGACACGACGCTATCCTGTGCTTTATTACCTGCACGGGCTCGGGGACAATGAGCAGTCGTTGGTGAACGGCGGCGGGTGGAACCTCTACGAAGATCTGCTCGCGCAAAATAAGGTTGGCGAGTACATCATCGTCACACCCAACGGCTTCCGCAGCTTCTATATCAATTCCAAAGATGGCAAGTTTCTATACGAAGACTTCTTTATAAAGGAATTCCTCCCTGCGATTGAGCGGAAGTACCGGGTACGCGTCGGGCGCGGAGGGCGCGGGATCATGGGCGTCTCGATGGGTGGCTACGGAGCGTTCCACTACGCGTTCAAGTATCCGCAGAAGTTCATCTCCGTGAGCGGACATATGTCGGCCCTGCGGGAAACGCCGCCGCCAAGCCTGGACGGCACGCCGGACGCGCGCCTGCTCGGCGTGGTGTTTGGAACGCCATTCGACCCGTCTTATTACAAGAACAACAGTCCATTCACACTGGTCCGCAATGCGCCGCTTGCAGCGCTGAAGGGCATGAGCATCTATTTCGATGCCGGCAGCAATGACGACTACAACTTTGACGCCGGCGCGGAAGCCCTGCACAAGCTCCTCGTTCAGCGCGGAGTGAAGCATGAGTTTCACATCTATCCCGGCGGACACTCGTGGGCTTTCATGGCCGAACACTTCGGTGCGTCTCTTGAGTTGCACTCGCGCGCCTTCGGTCTGACGAAATAGGGGTTTCCGTCAAAAGCTGGGAACATTCATTGATTCGCTGAACTAAGAACTAGGAACTGACAAAGCCTTACCTTACAATCGTCGGCTCGTCATAGGTGAGCCGATGAATCTCAGAATTTCCCGTCTTGCACTCCTGTCGCTGATCTTCGCGTTCCTTTTTTCGGCGGCTGCTTTCGCGCAGAAGTCTGTGCCTTCGCCCTCGCAGGCTCTTGGCTTTGAAGTTGGCGCCGACCGCCAGCTTGCCGACTATAAGCAGATTTCCAGTTACCTGCGTACGCTCGCCGGCGCGTCGCCACGCGTGCAGATCGAGTCGCTCGGACAGACAACGCTCGGCAACGACATGATCATGGCCGTCATCTCGTCGCCGGAGAATCTGAAGCAGAAGGACCGCTATAGGCAAATCGCGCGTCAGCTTGCCGATCCGCGCGGACTTAGCCAGCAGCAGATCGAGGCACTCGCGCGTGAAGGCAAAACCATTGCGCTCGTCACCTGCAATATCCACTCTACCGAGATCGGCTCAAGCCAGATGGCCATGGAGTGGGCCCACGCACTTGCCACTGCGCAGGATCCCGAAACTCTTCGCCGTCTCGACAACGTCATCCTGCTTCTCATTCCGTCGCTCAATCCAGACGGCCAGATCATGGAGACCGAGTGGTATCGCAAGTACGTGGGGACGAAGTTCGAAGGCGGACGTATGCCGTGGCTGTATCACCCCTATGTCGGCCACGACAACAATCGCGACTGGTACATGCTCACGCAGAAGGAGACGAAGAACGTCACCCGCGCCGTCTACGGCGAGTGGTTCCCGCAGATATGGCTTGATGAGCACCAAATGGGTTCCACCGGGCCGCGCATCTTCATCCCGCCGTATGCGGACCCAATTGCAGAGTCACTCAATCCACTCATTTTTCGCGGGCTGAACATGATTGGCACCACCATGACGTGGCGCCTTGAGCAGCAGCGCAAGTCCGGCGCGATTTACGGCTGGGCGTTCGATGCGTACTGGCCCGGCGGCACGCGCAACACCGCATGGTGGAAGAACATCACCGGCCTGCTCATCGAAGTTGCTTCGGCGCGCATGGCAACGCCCCTGGAAGTTGCTCCCACCGAGTTGAGCGGCGGCGGTAAGGGACTCTCCGAGTACGGCAAACAGATCAACTACCCAAATCCATGGCGCGGCGGCGTGTGGAGGCTGCGCGACATCATGGATTATGACCGCATCATCTCCGATGCGATGCTGGAGACGGCGAGCACCTACCGCGAGGACTATCTTCGTGGCACAGCGCGCATGGCACAGGACGCTATCGCCGAAGGCAAACCGGGCGAGTTCTACCAGGTCGCCATAGACGGACGCCAGCGCGATCCCAACGCGGCTGCCCGGCTTGCGCACCTCATGAGCGAGCACGGCGTCCAGGTTTTTACCGATATCACCGGCAGCTATCTCATCCCGACAGCACAGCCCTATGGCAAGTTTGTTACTGAACTTTTTAGCGTGCAGCGCTACCCGGAGATCCGCCCCGTAGCAGGCAGCGGAATCCTGCAACCCTATGACGTGACAACATGGTCGTTGCCGCTGCTGATGGGCGTCACCGTCGGCAAGACCACGCTCACTCCGACAGAGCAAGCCACCCTCAAGGCGATCAGGGCTTCCGATTGGCCGACCGGCGGAGTGCAAGGTTCCGGCGCCGTCTATGTCATCTCGCATCAGCAGAACGATGTCACGCGCGTTATCAATCTTCTTGGCAAGCGCAACGCCGCGGTATCTGTGGCACGCACGAGCTTCAGCGCCGAAGGACAGGAGTTCGCCCCCGGAACCGTGCTGCTCGACGCCAGCACCGACGTGGCAAAGCTTGCCGCCGATCATCACCTCAAGCTAACCGCGCTGAAGTCTAAGCCCGATGTCGCAGTCAGCAAGCTGCGCGGTGTACGCTTAGGCCTGTACAAGCCCTATACCTCTTCCATGGATGAAGGCTGGACACGATGGCTACTGGAGCAGTACGGCTTCGACGTGAACTCCATCGACAATAAGATGATGAAGGCGGGCAGCCTGGGCGCGCAATTCGATGCCATCATCCTGCCGGACGCGGACAAGGAGAGCATTGTTGAGGGCCGCCCGCGACGTCCTGAAGGAGCGATGAAGTACATCGTCGATCTCCCGCCAGAGTACGCAGGCGGTATCGGCAAGGAAGGCATCGCGGCGCTCAAGGACTTTGTCGAAAAGGGCGGCACGCTGATCTCCATCGCAGATGCCGGAGACTTCGTAGCCGACAACTTCAACGTACCCGTGCGCAACACTCTCGCCGGAGTGCGCCCCGACGACTTCCTCTGCCCCGGCTCACTGCTGCGCATCGAACTCGATCCCAGCCATCCCGTAGCGTATGGAATGCCCGCTGAAAGCGCAGCTTTCGTAGAGGGCAACATCGCATACCAAACCACGCCGCCTATGACCGATGTGCAGCGTGCGGTGATCGCCTCGTATCCAGACAATGCCAAAGACGTTCTCGTCTCTGGATGGATCAAAGGCGCCGAGCGCCTGGAGCGCAAAGCAGCAATTGTTTCTTTCACGACGGGCAAAGGCAAACTCGTCATGCTCGGATTCCGTCCGCAGCACCGGGCTCAGACCGAGGCGACTTTCAAATTGCTGTTCAACGCCATTCACTGGGCGGGAATGGAATGAGTTAGTGCTGGCGGTTTCGCCAGGGGTGTCGTCTTCTTGAGCGGAGCGACGAAGTCGCGCAGTCCAAAGACCCCTTTGCTCCGCACAGAACTGAAAAAAAGTTTCTTCGGCTCGGGTTGAAACCCTCGCTCAGAAAGAAACAAATATCCGTATTGGTCGAGAGTTCGATAAAACCAACTTGCGACTGAGAGGCTTTCTTGGAAAACAGTCATCGCACACTTCGAATCATCTATGGCGCAATGCTGGCCGCTGCATTTCTCTACATCATCGTCGCGGAGCAGATGGCTTCCGCCTCATCTGCGCCCGACCGGATGATCGTCGGCATTGTGACGGCACTTGCCATCGGCAACGCAATTGTTGCAGTGATCGTGCGTACGAAATTGGCCAAGCCGGCAGAGTTGGCACTCTCGACCGACCCGGAGAACGCTGCCCTTCAGAACCGCTGGCGCATGGGTACCATCATTGCCGCGGCCATGGGGGAATCCATTGTTCTTTTCGGCATGGTTCTCCGCTTCCTCGGCGCGGATCGCGCGAACGTTGCGGCTCTTTACCTGATCGGCGTCGTCGTGCTTGTCTTTGCCATGCCGCGCAAGCCGCAGGTGGCAATTCCTGGAATGCCGCCGCAACCGTAAGTTGCACAATGTATCGTGCATTATCGCGCAACATACGTAGTTGCCATGATTTCCACACGGATTCACGGTTGACGTTCTCACCTGCTCGCCGCACAATCGAAACTCCGATGCTTGTATATCTATGCGGTGCTATTGAATACTCGCCCGACCACGGCAAGGCGTGGCGTGCCGAAATCACGCCATTCCTCAACGCCATTGGGCATGAGGTTTATGATCCCGCACTCGATGAAGAAAAGAACCTGACGAGCGAAGAGATGCGGAACTTCCGGGCCTGGAAAACTGCCGACCTGCCACGATTTCAGCAGACGATCCGCAAAATCATCCGCTACGATCTCGACTGGGTTGAGCGTCGCGCGCAATACATCATCGCCTACTGGGACCAGCACGCCGGGCGTGGCGCGGGAACGCAGGGAGAACTCACCGTGGCACATCGTCGCGGCGTCCCCATCTACCTGGTCACCACCATGCCTGTCGAGCAGGTCAGCGGATGGGTGCTGGGATGTGCAAGCGAAGTATTCACCAGCTTCGAGCAACTGAAGTCGTACCTCACGGAAAAGTACGCTCCACGCCGGAAAGCCGTATCGGCTTCGATGGCGCTTTAACCGGCAGACATTAATACCTGGGAACTGAGAACTGGCCTTTTATGAACATCACTAAGGGAAGTATCGGTTGGATCGAAGTCGTTTGTGGCCCCATGTTCAGCGGCAAGAGCGAGGAACTGATTCGTCGCCTGCGCCGCGCAGAGATCGCCCGCCAGCGCGTGCAGATCTTCAAACCTGGAATCGACCAGCGCTATTCCGACGACCACATCGTCAGCCACAGCGAGTTAAAGATTCCGTCCGAGGGCGTAAAGGACGCGGCTGAGCTCGAAAAGCGTCTTGACTGGCGCACGGAAGTCATCGGCATCGACGAAGCGCAATTCCTCGGCGAGGGCGTGATCGACCTCGTCATCCGCCTCGCCGACATGGGCAAGCGCATCATCATCGCCGGCCTCGACACCGATTACCTTGGACGCCCGTTCCATCCCATGCCTGAACTGCTGGCCGTTGCCGACGAGATTGTGAAAACGCTCGCCATCTGCATGCAGTGCGGCAATCCGGCCAAGCACACGCAACGCCTCATTGCCAGCAACGACCTGGTCGTGGTCGGTGCCGCCGGGCTGTATGAAGCCCGCTGCCGTCGCTGCTTTGAACCTAATGTCGCTAACCTTGAAAAACGCAACGCAGCCGCAGCCGCAGCTATGGGCAAAGGCGCGGAGAAGAGCAGTAGCTAAGAACCGTAGTTGAGAGCAGTGGGTAGCGGTTATTGCAGCTCTGATCCACGAAGGGTACATCATGCGTCGAAACGTCACACGTGTTCTTGTCATCGCGGCTCTGGTCGCACTGATTCCAACCATCGCCATCACCTGGGGCAACGAAGGCCATATGGCCATCAATCGCGCCGCCACCCAGAAAATTCCGGCCGACATGCCGCAGTTTGTAAAAAACGGCGCCGACCACATCGCCTACATGGGCCCCGAGCCCGACCGCTGGCGCGAAAAGTTGGAAGCCACGCTCAAGTCTGCGCAGGAGCCCGAGCACTTCATGGACATGGAACTCGTGGAGTTCATGCAGGCGCTGCCGAAGGACCGCTTTCAGTTCATACGCGACGTGTACGAGAATCGCACGCAGATGCAGGCCGCCAAGGCCGACCAGCGCGATATCGACATGATGACGCCAGAGAAAGTTGGCCTCCAGCCTTACGCCGCAATGGAAGCGTATGACCGTCTCAAGGTCTCGTTCCGCGAATACCGCAAGGCACAGAAGGAAGGCCGCTCCACGGCCGACGCCGAAGCCGCCGTCCTGCACTATGCCGGATGGCTAGGCCACTACGTTGGCGATGCCGCCAATCCGCTGCACACGACCGTCAAGTACAACGGCTGGGTCGGACCCAATCCAAACGGCTACAGCACCGAGCGAGATGTTCATTGGAAGATGGAAGGCCTATTCGTTTCGCGCAACCTCGACCAGCTTCCGTTTGCCGATCTCGTCGCCGCCCCTAAGAAGCTGGACCATCCCTTCGAAGACTACATTGCTTATATGCGCGAGTCGCAGGGCAAGGTAGAGCGCGTGTATCAGATCGAGAAGGCCTGCGGATTTGAAGGTGCGGGCACTCCCGAATCCCGCGAGTTTATGCGTCAGCAGCTTGGGCGCGGGGCGCAGATGCTTTTGAACCTCTGGTATACCGCGTGGGTCGACAGCGCAGTTGAGCCTCCGCCTTACGTGCCGCCGAAGTCGGAGAAGCCGCGCTCGCAGAAGTCGTGCAGTGCGGCCGTTCCCGCCGAGGGTGCTGAGAAAAAGTAGGTGCGTATGACAGCGACTACCGCCACCCTGAACGAGCGTGATCGCGATGCTCTCTTGCAAAAGGCGCAGGAAGCGAGCGAGCGCGCCTATGCGCCATTCAGCAAATTCTTCGTTGGAGCCGCGCTGCTGACAGCGGGCGGCGAATTGTACAGCGGCTGCAACGTTGAGAACTCGTCCTATGGGTTGACCAACTGCGCCGAGCGCACTGCCATCTTCACGGCCATTGCCGATGGTGCAGGCTCCGGTAAGCTGGAGATTGCCGCCATCGCCGTGGTCAACCGCGACGGCGTTCCCTGTGCTCCCTGCGGAGCCTGCCGCCAGGTGATCTTCGAGTTCGGCCCGAATGCAGTCGTGATCTACAAGAGCAGTAAAGGGGAGATCACGCAGACTC
>DATMYA010000090.1 GCA_035561135.1 Clostridia bacterium | reverse complement strand
CGGCGGTAGCACGTTTCTGCTTCCGTGTAGCAGTTCGTCCGATACAATAAATAACGCCATGGATCTCACAGCTATTCAGGCCGCATTGCGCGAGCGCAAGTTCGACGCGTGGCTCTTCTACGATCACCATCACCGCGACCCGATCGCCTACGGCGTGCTGGACCTGCGCGAGAACCTGATGGTCACGCGCCGCTGGTTCTACCTGATTCCCGCAACCGGCGAACCGTCCAAGCTGGTACACCGCATTGAATCCGGACACCTGGATTCCTTGCCGGGCACGAAGCGCGTGTACTCAGGCTGGCAGGAGCAGTGGGAGAATCTGAAGAGCATCCTTGCGCCGTACAAGAACGTCGCAATGCAGTACTCGCCGAACAATCTGATCCCGTACATCGGACTGGTAGATGCCGGAACGATTGAACTGGTGCGCGGCTTCGGCGTAAACGTTCTCAGTTCGGCGAACCTGGTTGCGCAGTTCGAAGCTTCTCTTACGCCCGAGCAGATTGCGACGCACTTCGAAGCTCGTGACGCGATTGACGCAATTACCGATGCCACATTCAAGGAAATCGGCCGGCGCGTGCGCAACGGCGGAACGCACGAGTTTGAGATTCAGCAGTTCATCATGGAAGGCTTCCGTCGCGAAAATCTTGTTACCGACGATTTGCCGATCGTGGCCGTCAACGAACATAGCGGAGACCCGCACTTCGAGCCGCGCTCCGACCGGTCCGCGCCGATTAAGGAAGGCGACTTCGTCCTGCTCGACATCTGGGGCAAGAAGGACAAGCCCGGCGCTTCGTATTACGACATTACCTGGACAGGTTTCGTTGGGACTTCGCCCTCCGATCGCCACCAGGAAATTTTCCGCATCGTCCGCGACGCTCGCGACACCGGTGTGCGTACGGCGAAAGAGGCTTTCGCCGCCAAGCGCTTGATCCACGGATGGGAAGTCGATGAGGCGACCCGCAAGTTCATCACCGACGCCGGCTACGGGCAGTACTTCGTGCATCGCACCGGACACTCCATCGGCACCAGCGTGCACGCCAATGGGGCGAACATGGACAACCTCGAGACGAAGGACGATCGCGAGATACTTCCTAACACTCTGTTCTCGGTCGAACCGGGAATCTACCTGCCGGAATTCGGCGTGCGCAGCGAAGTCGATGTCCTTATTCGAAACGGCGCTGCCGAAGTAACCGGCCGCATGCAGAGCGAGATCGTGATTATCTGATGGCGAACACAACGAATACACAACCCGTCGCAGTCACTCCGGCAACGCCCGCGCGAGCCGCCGATAAATCGAAGGCGGTCGTCGCCACGGTTGCGGCATGGCTCATCCCCGGAGCCGGACACTTCGTCCTGCGACGCTGGATTCGCGGCACTCTCCTGCTCGCGGCAGTGTCCACCATGTTCTTCCTGGGACTCGGGATGGAGGGCAAGGTGTACGCGTTTAACACCGGCGACCTGCTCGACATACTCGGCTTCTTCGGCGACGTCGGCTCGGGAGTGCTCTACTTCCTGGCCCGCAACATGGATTGGGGCCATGGCGCCATCCATCGCGCCACCGCCGATTACGGAACCAAGTTCATCATCGTCGCCGGCCTGCTGAACATCATCAGCGCCGCAGATGCGTACCACATCGCTACCGGAAAGAAGCAATAATCATGATCGAACTCTCGCACTTCAGCGCCGCTGCCGTGTTCGCGTTATGCGCCTCGGTAGTGTTCGGCATCACGCAGCGCAACACTCCCCGCGACATGGTTCGCTACGGCGCTTATTGCTTCAGTCTGTTTATCGCTGGAGTTTTTGTTGCTTCATGGGCGATGTGGCTGCTGAAAAGATAAGACGATTTCGAATTTGGTAATTGGTAATCGGGAAATCTCGAAAAGCTATCTCAGCTATTGATTTCTCTTTGCAAATTACCCGATTCGCAATCACCCGATCCGCATTCTTGATCTTCAATTACCCGATTCGAACTTCCCCGATTTGCAATCCCCTCATCCTTCCCATACGAACGCGTCAAAGACATGCGTCGTCGTGAATCCTAAGCGTTCATAGAGTGACACTGCACGGGCGTTTGCTTTCGTCACCGTGAGCGAAAGTTGGTGAAAGTTGCGCGCGCGAAGGGCGCCATGCGTGGCGCCGACAAGTGCTTCGCCTATGCCTTTGCCGCGATGCTCCGGCACCATGCACACCTGCGTCACGTGACCCACATCGTCTTTCACGCGCGAACACAGGATCACCCCCGCCGGCATACGCGTCGAGCGGTGGAAGGCCATGAAAGACGCTGCCGGATCGAAGACGCCGCAGCCCGGGAAACGGATGATGTTGTTAAGGAAGCGCAGCGAGCCTGCCGTGGTGCGGTACTGGTCATTGATGTCCGAATCGACGTGGCCGCGATAGGCTGCCGTAATCAGCGTGGCCGCTGATTGATAGTACTGGTCCTCCCACGGGCGTACTTCGAATTCATCGGACATCGCCCGGAAGGTGTGCATCGAGCAGACCAGGGGCATTGTCATGAACAGACGCTCGTAGCGGTGGAAGCCTTGCTGCACGAAAGGCCGCGAGGCCTCGCCGGTGTTGTGCACCAGCAACTGCGCCTCGACCCGATGGATTCCGGGCGACTGCTGAAGCGTTTCAATCACGTGATCGAGAAGCTCAAGTTCGACAGCGCGTATCCGTTGGGGATCACGGTCGCGATCGACGTAGAGATCGCCAATTACGCCCTTGCTGCCTTCATAGACGAAGAAGCAGTAGCCGAACACGGTACCGCGCTCTATTGCCGCGTACCCTGGCAGGATCTTGGCATCGATGTAGCGGAGGATCATCTCTGCCGAACCGCGATAATCCCATTCCAGCAGCCGCGACCACACGCTGGACTCATCTTCGAGCAGCGGGCGCAAATCGAACGACGAGAAATGTCTCAAGTCGAGGATTTCCACGGGAGCACCACGAGCCATGCGCACCGCCAGAAGCAGCGCGGATGGCCCAGAACGCGTAGTCTAAGTGGTGAATGCGTTTGCAGGCAAACGCCTGGAACATGTAAGGACAATACGAATTCGCGTTAGTGCGCGGCAGATACCCGCACGAACGCCAGCCTCTGCGGTCCGTATCCGCCGACGTGCGTTACTTCGCGTCCGGGCAGCAACTCGCGCAACTCATCTTCGGAACCCGCACGCGTGATGACGACGTGTTCACCCTGCGGTATTTCCAACCGCTCGTAGACCTTTACCGGCTGGTTTCGGTAGAACGCAACGCCATACTCGACCTCGCGACGCGCCTTGAAGGTTGCGACCTGTTCCGTGCCCGTGGCGACTTGCGCCAGCGCTCGGGCAACTGGTCGCTCGGATTGCACCGCATCGATCACCGGCGCAGCGGTACGCAAGATGAAGCCTACGCATAGGATCACCGGCACCAGTGTGGCAAATCTAAGCAGCGCAGTTCCCCTCAACAGCAGCGAGAGCGCAACGGCGATAAACACGACAGTTGCCAGCAAAGCGGCGAGCATGATCGCCTGTGTTGATGGCGCTACTTTGAGCATCTGCGCAGGCGCCAACAGCACGAAGGCGACAATGAAAGCGGCGATAAGGCTATGTATGCCAATCAGCCAGAACGGCAACCGCAGTTGCTCGGTGTCGCGCCGACGCAACCAGTTGGCCGCGAGCAGCAGGCAAGGAGGCACGGCGGGGAGAACGTATCCGGGGAGTTTCGATTGCGAGATGGAGAAGAATGCAACCGGCAGCACGATCCAAAGCAGGAAAAACACCGGAAGGCCGTCATCGTCCGACGATGCACTTTGCACGCGCGCGTGGTCGCCACTAACCTGGTCGCGCGCTTGGTTGCGCACAACTTGGTCGCGTACAACTTGGTCGCGCAGCTTGCGCACCGCATCCACCAGGGCCGTACCCACGATCCCGGTCCAGGGAGCGACGGCCAGCAGCATCACAGGCAGGTAATACCAGAACGGCTGCTTGTGGCGGAACATGTTCGTCCCGAAGCGCGCCAGATTGTGCTCGAAGATGAAGACGCGAAGGAACTCGGGATTACGCATCTGGACTGCGACATACCACGGCAACGCGACCGCCAGAAACAGCAGGATTCCCGGCAACCAGAGCGTCTTCCAGACAAGCTGCATGTCGCGCATGACGAGCGCGAAGGCGACGATGATCAGTGCAGCAATCGCAGGCGCAACCGGACCTTTGGCCAGCATTCCGACTGCTACGAAAAAGTAGAACCCTGTGAGCCATGCTCGCGCACCGCGCCATTGGAGCAGTCGCGACTTGTACCAACCGAACCAGCACAGCATCGCGATTGTGAACGGCGCGGCAAGCGACATATCGGTCGAAGCGGCGCGTGCGAATCCGATGACCATGGCGCTGGCGGCTGTAATGAGCGCAGCGTCCAGTTCAGCTCCACGGCGGAAGCGCCGCATCCACGCAAAGATGAATACGATCATGAGCGTCGCCAGGGTCGCCGAAGGAAGTCGCGCGGCAGTGTCAGTTACACCGAAGAAGTCGAAGGCGAGCCGCGCGCGCCAGTAATACAGGATGGGCTTTTCCAGCCATGGCTGTCCGTATAGCGTTGGCGTCACCCAGTCGCTGCGCTCCAGCATCTCACGGGCGACTTGCGCGTAACGGGGCTCGTCGGCGCCGACCATGCCGAATGAACCGAGTCCGTAAAAGAAAAGAAAGGCGCAGAAGCCTACGACCAGCAGCACCGGCACATATCGCCGGACGAATTGTTCTTTCGTGTCAGGCAGCGTGTTTCTCCTTGCGCATCGCGCGCCACAACGCGTGGATGCTGATGGCTGTCCACACTACTTCAAGGACGACGAACCCGGCCTGGAACTGCGGCCAAACGGCGTAGAACCCTAGAATCGCCGAGCCAACTCCGTTCAGAATGTTGTACAAGGACTTTCTCGCATCAATCCACTTGAATTGATGTGCCATATAAGCGGCGAGCAGAAGCAATGCGCCGCAGAGCTGAAATAGTTGATGACTGATTGAAAGCATAAACACCTGAATTGTATCGGAGTAGCCACGGATCAAAAGAATGTTGTAGGCTTTGCTGCCTGTTTACTGAATAGAGCCGTAGCCGCGGATACGGAGTTGGGCGAGAATGCGCTCGGAAGCCACGGAGAGGGGTCCTCCTATGGCACAACCACTGGCACATTCGTGTCCGCCGCCGCCGAACATTTCTGCGATTTTCGCCACGTTGATCGCACACTTACTTCGCAGGCTGACGCGGTATCGTCCATCGGATAGCTCGCGCAAGAAGATCGCGACCTCAACGCCATCGATCGCAAGGGCGTAATTGACGAGGCCTTCGCAATCTTCTTCCGTAGCGGCGGTGCGCTCCATATCTTCCCGGAGCACGTACATCCAGGTAAGGGCTCCATCACGATGCAAATGGTTGAGCGCTGCGCCGAGAAGTCGCATCTTGGACGTCGGATTGGAGAAATAGACGTGTTGCGCAATGCGCACAGGATCCGCGCCGCAATGGACGAGTTCCTGCGCGAGAGCGAACGTACGCTCGTCAGTCCCGTTGTAGCAGAATGATCCGGTATCGGTGAGAACCGCTGTGTAGAGGCATGTCGCCACGTCCGGACTGATCTTCACTCCGGCTTCGCGTGCCAACCTAAAAATCATCTCGGCGGTAGCGCACGCGCTCGGATCAATCCAGTTCAAATTAGCGAACGGGCGCGCGCTGGAGTGGTGGTCGATGTTGATGAGGTAGTGACGCTCTAACCCTTCAAGGCGCGTGCGCTGGATGCTGTCGCACTCCAGAATAATGGCAGCCTCGTACTCGCTGGCCACTGCAGGCGCCTGCAGCACGCAATCGGCGTGAGGAAGCGGGCGATAGATACCAGGCACTCCGTCATGTAGCACCACGTCAGCCGTCTTGCCCATGCTGCGAAGTATCTGCGAGCAGGCCAGCACAGACCCTACCGCATCGCCGTCCGGCCTGGCGTGCGAGGTCAGAAGGAATCGATTACGTCTGCCGATCTGGTTGAGAACCTCTTCCAGCATGCTCCGTGAATTCACTTACTCGCTCTTCTTGTTCTTGGCCTTCCGATGAGTGCGTTTCAGCAACTCGTCGATGCGAGCGCCGTACTGTTGAGATTTGTCCAGGTGAAACGTAATCTCCGGCGGATGCCGCAGGCTCAGATTCTCGGCGAGTTCATGACGGATATAACCGCTGGCCGAACGTAAACCCTCAATAGCCTGCTTCGCTTCCTCTTCGTCGCCTGTGACGGAAACGAAGACACGCATAGACCTGCCTCCTTCACCCATAACCAGCTCCGTTATGGAAACCAAGCCAATGCGCGGATCGCCAAGTTCCCCGGCGAGGATGGTGCTGAGTTCCTCACGCATGGCCTCGCCAAGCCGTTCTTTATGATGTTGCTGTCCCCGCTGCTCCATAAGACTCCAGCCGCGAAAAGGAACCGGATACTCTACACCTTCCCGGCACCCCATGTGAAATCGCGATTAATTAAAGGAGAAGAATGGCTGAAAGAACCATTCTTCTGCTGAAAAAAAGCTTGTCAGTGCAGCCTTTGCAGGCTAGAAAATTTCGACGAAGGAGTCAGTCACTTCGGCGCCGCAGTTATTCGCGACGCGGCAGGCCAGGCGTTCGACATTCTTCATCAACCCGTCAAGATAGTCCCGCGAATCCGAAATGCTGACGACTCCAACTGTGGCACGCTGCCACAGGTCGTTGGATTCAACCTCGGCAACGGCAACGTTGAAGCTGTTCCGCAACCGGTCCTTCAGACTGCGAAGGACTTGCCTGCGGTCCTTCAGAGACTGCGCGCCTTCTATGCGAAGCTCCAGTGTCAGAAATGCAATCGGCACGTAAATCAGTTTCGGAGTTTAAGCATCATCTTACAAGTGGTTCGTGGATTCGAACGCATTGCCCAGGCGACTCTGTCCGTAAAACAAAACGAGTTTCAAGCTTGAGTGATCCACTCAAAACTTGAAACTCGCAGGTTCAATCCGTACCCTACGCCATCAGTTCGGCGGTGACGCGCTCCGTGACGAAGGCCTCGATGATGTCGCCGGCCTTGATGTCACCATAGTTCGCGATGGAGATACCACACTCCATGCCGCTGGTGACTTCTTTAGCATCATCCTTGAAGCGTCGCAGCGAGCCGACCTTGCCCTTGAAGACGACGACGTTGTCACGCAGCAGGCGAACATCGCTGTCGCGCTTGATGACACCATCTGCCACCCGGCACCCGGCAACCGTCCCCACCTTGGGGATTCGGAACGTGTCGCGCACTTCGGCGCGTCCCTGGTAGGTCTCCTTGAATGTCGGTTCCAGCAGGCCGGTCATCGCGCGCCTTATCTCGTCCTGCACTTCGTAAATGATCGAGTGCAGCCGGATATCGACCTTTTCCTGGTCGGCCATTTCCTGCGCCTTGCGCTCCGGACGCACGTTGAAGCCGATGATGATCGCGTTCGATGCCGAAGCAAGCAGAACGTCGGTTTCCGTGATGGCACCGACTCCGGCGTGCAGCAACTTGATTTTCACCTGCTCGTTCGAGAGTTTTGTCAGCAGGTCGCTGATGACTTCCACGGAACCCTGCACGTCGCCCTTGAGGATGACCGGCAGTTCCTTCATGCCAGCCGCCTTGATTTGCTCGGCAAGGCCTTCCAGCGAAACGCGCGTGCTCTTGGCCAGCTGCGCCTCGCGCGCCTTGGTTTCGCGGTACTCGGCAATTTCTCGAGCCTTCTCGCGATCAGCTACCACAACGAACTGGTCGCCCGCCTGTGGCAAGCCATCGAGACCGAGAATCTCGACAGGGGACGCCGGAGGAGCGCTTTCGAGCGCGCGGCCACGATCGTCGAACATGGCGCGCACCTTTCCGAACACGTTGCCTACGACGAAGTTCTCGCCCGTGTGCAGCGTGCCGTTCTGCACCAGCACGGTCGCCACCGGGCCGCGTCCGCGGTCCAGCTTGGCTTCCAGTACGGTGCCGGTTGCTGCGCGCTCCGGCACGGCCTTCAGGTTCTGAAGGTCGGCCACGAGGCAAACCATTTCCATCAGCAAGTTCAGGTTGGTCCGCTGCTTTGCCGAGACGTCCACAAAAACGGTGTCGCCGCCCCAGTCTTCCGGCAGCAAACCACGGTCGGCCAACTGCTTCTTAACCCGATCCGGCAGAGCGTCGGGCTTATCAATCTTGTTCACAGCGACGATGATCGGCACCTTCGCCGCGCGAGCGTGGTCAATAGCCTCGAGCGTCTGCGGCATGACGCCGTCATCCGCCGCTACAACGAGTACAACGATATCCGTGACCTTCGAACCGCGGGCGCGCATACGGGTAAAGGCCTCGTGACCCGGGGTGTCGAGGAATACGATCTCGCGGCCAAATGCCGGCGAACTCTGATCCGTAATCTGCACCTTGTACGCGCCGATGTGCTGCGTGATACCACCGGCTTCGCCTTCCGCTACGTTGGTTTTGCGAATGGCGTCGAGCAAGCTGGTTTTGCCGTGATCGACGTGGCCCATGATCGTGACCACCGGCGGCCGGGTGACCTGGTTGAAAACGGCCTCGTCATTCGCGGCGAGAGCTTGCGTCTCCATCTCGTCCTGTACCGACTGCTCGAAGCTAATAATGTTTGTGTCGGCGCCGAACTGGCGCGCCATGTCCTTCGCAAGATCGGAATCGAGCGTCTGGTTGATGGTGGCGAAAACGCCACGGGCCAACAGACGCGCGATCAGATCCTTCGCGCGGATACCAAGCTTTTCCGCCAAATCCTTAACGCTGGTGCCCTCGTTCACGGTGATGGTGCGCGTGATGGGCAGTGGCTCTGAAGAGAGCGACAGCCGCGGCGGAGGAACGAAGCCCTTCATCGGGCCTTCCTGCTTGCCGCGTGGTACATACCTCTGTCCCGGACGCCGCGCAGGTCCACCCGGACGTGCAGCCGGGCGGCCAGGCGCCGGAGGCGCAGCACCGGGCCCAACACCCAATGGTCTTCCGACATTGCCGACAGGAGCATTGCGCGTGGGGTGCATCGGGCGTCTCTCGCCCGGACGCAGCGGCGGCCGCGACCCCGGCGCTCCAGCAGGACGCGGGCGTTGGAAAATGGGCTGCCCACGAACCGGAAGCCCAGTGCGTGACGCTCCGGCAGGAGCGGCTGGGCGCGGCGGCGGTGGCGGCGGCGCGGTGTATACCGGACGCGGTCCCGTCTGGGGAACAATCATCCGGCGAACCGGAGGCGTCGCCTGACCGGGAGTTCCCGGGCGGCCAGGTGCGCCTGGTTTGCCAGGAGCAGCCGGAGGATGCGTGGCAGGCTTGGCCGGATGAGTTGGCGCTGGTGCAGCAGGAGCTTTCTCCGCGGGCGCTGGCGGAGCTTGTGTCTCCGCAACTGGAGCCTCGGCCTTCGCAACAATTGGCGCGACCGGCTCTTCCACAATCGGAGGCGGCGCAGGCGCTTCAACGGCGGCCGGAGCCTCTTGCACTGCGACACTGGGTTTTTCCGGAGTCTCAGTAATGGGCGCGACCGGCGCAGGCTTCTCAACCTTCGCAGGCGGCGGTGTGAACTGCGTGCGCGCGGCAACCGACGCCGGCGTGACAAAGCGCGGCACACGGACCGGCTTCTCAGCCACGGGCTCAACAGGCGGGGCAGCGGGTTTGGTCACGATGCTCTTAGGCGCCGCAGGTGCATGCGCAACTGGCTTCGCTGCTTCAGCTGGCTTGGGAGCCGCCGGGCGAGCCGCAGCGGGCGGATGCGCGGCTTGCTCAGTGATGGCCTTCAGCACATCGCCGGGCTTGGAGATCTTCGAGAGATCGATCTTCGGCTTGAACTCATCCGTACCGCGCGAACTGCGCGATTCCCTCTGCGCAGAACTCGGTGCGTGCGAAACGAAGTACTGCCGGACGCGCACCGCTTCATCTTCCTCGATGGAACTGGAGTGCGTCTTCTTCTCTGTGACGCCCACCTTCGACAACACATCGAGAATCGCTTTGCTCTTTACTTCCAGCTCTCGAGCCAAATCGTTGATTCGAATCTTCATCCGCCCTTCGTTTCCTCCGTATTCCCGCTAATCCGCTAAGCTTTCATCTCAACCTCGACGGTTCTCGGTTTCGGGCCGTTCATTTCGGGCCTCCGGTTCAACCCGGAAGCTCGTAGTTCACTGATGTAGTTACAGCTTTTCTTTTGCAATGTCGTCTTCGCCGGGATGGTCTCCGTGCGTCGTCACCTCGGCCTCATCAGCCGGAGGCGCGTTTTCCACGCCGCTAATGATGCTTGCTTCCAGCGACTGTTCCTCTTCAACCAGTTCCGACACGCTCTCCGGAGACATGTCAGCCTCTGTTGACAGACCTTCGGTGTCGCCCGACTGGCCTGCGGAGTCCGGACCAACGTCATCGATCTCGCGAGTGCTACTCTCGCCCGTCGGTTGGTCCTCAGGAACGTCGAAGTTGCCAGCGCTGTCGGCGGCTTCGCCCGATTCAAGGCTGGAGAAGTAATTATTGACGGCGATGCTGATTTTTTCCACCGTCTTCGGGCCTATGCCGGGGATGGATTCCAGTTGCTCTGGCGTCATGTCGGCCAAAGCTTCCACCGTAGTAATGCCGGCAGCGCTGAGTTTTTCCACCACGCCAGCATCCAGGTCCTCTACCCGCTCCAGCGGCGTCGAGGAACCACCCACGAGGGCAGTCATCTGCTGTTCCACTTCCTGCCGCTTCTCTTCTTCGCTCTTGATATCAATTTTCCAGCCCAGCAACTTGGCAGCTAGGCGCACGTTCTGCCCCTTCTTGCCAATCGCTAATGAGAGCTGGGTGTCATCCACCACGACCTCAAGCTGCTTGTCGTGTCCGTCGAGCACCGTCACGCGGCTAACCTTCGCAGGCTGCAACGCCTTCTCGGCAAACGTAACCGCGTCCTCATGCCACTCGATGATGTCGATCTTCTCGCCACGAAGCTCGCGAATGATGGACTGCACGCGCATGCCTTTCATTCCAACGCAGGCACCGACGGCGTCCACGTCTTTGTCTTTCGACATGACGGCAATCTTGCTGCGCTCTCCGGCTTCACGAGCGATGGCGCGAATAACGACTGTGCCGTCGTAAATCTCCGGTACTTCGGTCTGGAACAAGTGAGTCACCAGTTCGGGCGCAGCACGCGAAACGATAACCTGCGGCCCCTTGGACGCCTTCTCCACGCGAGTGATCACAACCCGGACGCGCTCGCCGACCGCGAACGACTCCAGCTTCGATTGTTCCTTACGCGGCATGCGAGCTTCGGCCTTGCCGATGTCGAAGATCGTGTCCGGGCCTTCCTGGCGCTTCACGGCGGCGTTGACGATTTCGCCGACGCGGCTAATGTACTCGTTGTAAACCGTATCGCGTTCCGCCTCGCGTACCTTCTGGAAGATGACCTGCTTTGCGAGCTGCGCGGCGATGCGGCCGAGCACGTCCGTCGGCTTCTCAATCATCAACTCTCCGCCAACTTCCGCTTCGGGATTGATCTCCTGCGCCTCTTCGAGCGCAATCTGCAGGTTGTCATCTTCAATGTCGTCATCAGAAGCAACGATCTGCTTCACGGCATAGGCGCGGATCTGTCCCGTCTCCTTGTCGAGAACGGCGCGGAGGCTTTCCTGGGTCTTGTAGTACTTGCGAGTGGCAACGACAATGGCATCTTCAACCGCCGACACCACGACCTCGGGATTGATACCTTTTTCGCGGCTCAGCGCGTCAATCACGTTGTACAGTTCGCTCGCCATATCTCTTGCCACCTTCTCTTGTAGTTCGCTCGCTTGCCCGCGTTCGCATTTTCACGCTTACGCGTATGGGGCAGCGCGAATGCCCTTCGCCATTACCTGGGTCTAGATTTCAGGAACTAAATTGGCCTTCTCGATATTGGCCAAATCGATCTCAATCCTGGCATCGACGAGCGCCTGTCCCTTCTTGCGCTTCTTGCCTGCGCTCAGGTCCAAGCTCAGACGGCCATTCTCAAAACTCTCCAGCCGGCCCTGGAAGTGACGGTCGCCACCCACCGCCTCAAATGTGGTCAACTTCACCAGGCTGCCCTTGAAGCGCTCGTAGTCCTTCGCCTTGATCAGCCTTCGGTCAAGTCCTGGCGAAGATATCTCCAGCGTATACGCCGCGCCGGGTATGGCGTCTTCCACGTCAAGAATGGTTCCGAACTCACGGCTAAACTGCGAGCAGTCTTCGTGAGTGACGCCCTCAGGCTTGTCGATAAACACACGCAACATCCGCGCAGGGCCACCGCCCTGCATCTCCAGATCGACAACCTCAAGGCCGCTCGACTCAGCAACCCGTTCGGCAATCCCTCGTACCTTTTCAATATCGAACGCCATTCTCTTGCTCTCGCCGCAGAAGGGGTTCCACGGAAACTGTGGACCTTATGCCCGTACTCTCCCCGTAAGGCCCAACGGTCAGCCTGTGTTGGCCAATCACCAGTTGAAGGGGAGCTAAATAAAAAGTGGGCTCTCGCCCACCGATGTGCTTCGCCAAACGGGGTACTTCGCCACAACTACCAGTTACGAATATACGCCCCCGTAATGCAAAAAACAACTGAACCGCAGGCCAGGCTATTAGATGCAAAAGCAGCTCGCACGGTTCCACGAGCAGAGATTTTGCCTGGACTACAGACTTGTACCACATCGAAGTGGCTTGGCCAGAAACGCATCAAACGTAAACTTAGGGCAGCATATTAAGCTGCCTTCCCACAAGCTTTGCCGGCGTGCCACATCGGTTTACCTGGATAACTGTCACAAGGCAGAGTCTGGTTCACGCAATCCGTGCAGCCCAGTGCGTGAGATCGGCAAGTCTGCGCGGCAGTGCTGGACCTGAGTTGCAACTGCTGCTGACCTTCCAGGCAGATCGCTACATGTACCTGTTCAATGATCGCGAGATTCGTCATTACCGCACTCCCGCCAACGAGCTTTGCGCAGCAGGCGCAGGTTGAGATGACCAATCCGTTGGGGCGGTGCTCATGCACGAATTCCTGACGGTTTCTCATCACGGCACGCTTACGCGAAACTTAACGCGAAATCTCTTCGGAGCGTAATGAATTGTGGATTAATCGGCAGCCTTTCTCACTTAACACCGACCTTACTCCGGAGCGATGCGTTTGCCTTTCCCCGCTCCGAATATCTACAATGATTTGTTACCCTCCTGGAAAACAAAAATATGATTCATTTCCCCGTGCCCGAGGCCCTCACGTTTGACGACGTGTTGCTGCTGCCCGCGAAGTCCGATGTCATCCCCGCAACCGTCAATACGCAAACGCAACTCACGCGGAACATCCGCCTGAACATTCCCATTATCAGCTCAGCGATGGATACCGTGACTGAGTCGCGAATGGCGATCGCTCTGGCGCAGCAGGGCGGACTGGGCGTCGTGCACCGCAATCTCACGATCGAGCAGCAAGCGGGCGAAATCGACAAGGTGAAGCGCTCCGAGAGCGGGATGATCGTCGATCCGATCACGATGTCGCCCGACGACAAGATCTCCGACGCGCTCGAAGTCATGCGGCGCTATCGCATCTCCGGCGTACCCATCACGAAGAACAAAAAACTTGTCGGCATTCTCACGAACCGGGACCTTCGATTCGAAACGCGCACCGACATTCCGATCAGCAAAGTGATGACCAAGGAAGATCTCGTCACGGTGCCGGTCGGCACGACGCTCGAGGATGCCGAAAAGATCCTGCACAAGCATCGCATCGAGAAGCTCCTGGTTGTAGACGATAAGTACACCCTCAAGGGCCTGATCACGGTCAAAGACATCCAGAAGAAGTTGAAGTATCCGAGTGCTGCGAAGGACGCGCAAGGACGCCTGCGCGTCGGTGGCGCAATCGGAGCCACGGGAGATTTTCTTGAGCGCGCGCAGGAACTGTTTCGCAACAAGGTCGATCTGCTCGCGATTGATAGCGCGCACGGCCACTCCACCCGCGTGCTGGATGCCATCCGCACCATCAAATCCAAGCTGCCGGATGTTGACCTGATTGCCGGCAACGTTGCTACCTACGATGGCGCTGCCGAGATGATTTCCGCCGGCGCAGATGCCGTGAAGGTTGGCATTGGGCCGGGCTCCATCTGCACGACGCGCGTTGTGACAGGCGCTGGCGTTCCGCAGATTACGGCCATCGCAGAAGCTGCACGCGCCGCGCGCGAAGCCAACATACCGGTTATCGCCGACGGCGGCATCAAGTACTCGGGCGACATGACCAAGGCGCTCGCCGCAGGAGCGAGTCTCGTCATGATCGGCTCGTTGCTGGCCGGCACTGAAGAGAGTCCCGGCGAAACGATCTTGTACCAGGGCCGCACATTCAAGGCCTACCGGGGCATGGGTTCACTCGCCGCCATGGCCGCTGGTTCCAGCGAGCGCTACTTCCAGAGCGTGGATAACGACAACGGAAACGATTTCAGCAATCGGATGACGGACAGCCTTGATGAAGGCAACCGTCTGGGCAAGCTTGTTCCGGAAGGCATCGAAGGACGCGTTCCGTACCGTGGCACGGTAGCGATGATGATCCACCAGATGGTGGGAGGGCTCCGCAGCGGCATGGGCTACGTTGGCTGCGGGAGCATCTGTGAGCTGCAAGAGAAGGCGCGCTTTATACGCATCAGCGGCGCAGGATTGCGCGAGAGCCACGTTCATGACGTGACGATCACGCGCGAAGCTCCGAACTATCGCATCGAATAGCTGATGCATTTCAGGGCAGGCATAGTTCCTCCCTCCGTCTACGTAGAGGTTTCTTTTTGTCCAAGCTCACGGCGCGTCTACTGCTCAACTACTGGCTCCCCGTGGCTCTCATGGTTGCGGTCATCGTTGTTGAGTCGACGGATTTTTTCTCCGCCAACGAGACGGGAGGCTTGCTGCGCCCTGTTCTGAACTGGATTTCCGTCACGTTGGCGGGACATGCTCTAAGCGAAGAAAGATTTCTGTTGATTCATGCCGTCCTGCGCAAACTCGGGCACTTTATCGGATACGCGTTGTTGTGCCTGGTCTCCTTCCGTGCGCTGCGAGGCACGGCACGGGCGGAACGATCGCTGCTAGCGTACGACTGGGAATGGTTTTGGAGTAAGAGGTGGGCATCTCTGGCCTTCGCGAGCACGGTAATTGTCGCTGCAAGTGATGAGTTCCATCAGGTGTTCCTGCCGTCACGGACGGGCACTTTCCACGACGTAGTGATCGACTGCGCCGGCGGCGCGATGGCGCTGCTCGTTACATACGCCGTCTCACGCGCGCAGCATGCGCGTTCCGCTCGATCTCTGATGAAGGTCTAAGCCGTGCTTCGAGGCGCTCGCCGCAAGCCATGCCGGCGCAGCACCTTCGGCGCGGCCAGCAGCATGACTGCGGCAACAACTGCCAGAACGGCAGAGACTTGAAACGGCAGCGCCGCACCGAACTCTTTCCACAACGCCCCGGTGATGACGCTGGCCAGCAGCGCCGCCACGCTTGTGACAAAGTAGAACATTCCAAAGGCGCGTCCCCGCGCTTCGCGTGGAACCGCATCCACAACCATCGCCTTTAAGACGGGCTGCGTCAGGGCATAGTACAACCCGTAGAACGCCATGGCGGCGTAGAGCACTGAAGACGACGGTGCCGCTGCAAACGTCCAATACACCCCCGCAAAGACGAGCAGTCCTGCGGATGCGGTGCCGTATCTCCATGCGGAGGGGCCCGCGTGCGCGCGCGCGGCGCGATCGGACAGCTTGCCCGACGGCCAGGAGGCGAGCGTGTAGGTGATGTTGAATACGAGTCCGAGTAGTGGCGCGTGGGAGGCAGGAACACCGATGCCCTGCGCACGCAAGACGAGAAACATGTCACTCGAGTTGCCGATGGAAAACAGTCCGATCGCAGCCAGCACGTAGTAGAACTCGCCGGGCAGGCGAACGGCTGGGCCGAAAATAGAGCCGAGGATGGACTTGTGCTCCGAAGGTGCGAACTTGTGTTGCGTCTCCCGCAGTCCTAGCGCCACGACAGCGATGCACAGAAGACCGGGAACGGCTGCCGCCCAGAAGACTGCGCGAACTCCGAAATGCGCGCCGAAGCTGGACGCCATAATGGCCATGGCCAGAAGCGGCCCAACAATCGCGCCCGCCGAATCCATAGCCTGCAACAGGCCGAACGCCGCGCCAACCTTATTGCTCTCCACGGACTCCGCAAGCATGACGTCGCGCGGCGCACCGCGCACTCCCTTAGCGAGTCGGTCGGCAAACCGTATGAACAACACTTGCCAAGCCGATGTCGCGAGCGCCAACAGAGGCTTCACAACATTAGCGACCACGTAGCCGCTGATAACCAGCGGCTTGCGTCGGCGCAATCGGTCCGTCCAGATGCCCGAGAATAGCTTTGCAAACGCAGCTACGCTCTCCGCTATGCCTTCAATTACGCCGAGCGTTGCCGGCCCGCCTCCGATGGTGCTCAGGAACGCAGGCAGCATCCAATAGGCCATCTCACTGGCCGTATCGTTCAGGAACGATGTAGCCCCAAAAACGTGTACGTTGCGCGGCTGCGTCGGGCTCTCGACTGTCTGCACCTCAGGCATCCAAGATTTGTACCACGGGAATTCACCCACAGACGTGACGGGCACTCGTCGGAATATCGAACCCAGTCCATCGGTTCCGGAGAGCCGACCTCGAGGCGTGACTTCCACTGGACGGTTGGCCGACGCTGGATGCAAAGATCTGGCTGAATGGTAAGAAGCGGCTTTGGCTTACAGGCTGCTGAAAAAGTAGATTCCTTCAAGAGGCGTTTTTCAGCCCTGTTTAGCCGCTGAGGGTCTAAATCGCGGCCGAAAACAAATGTTTACATAATAGAAAAGCGCACCGGGAACGCCGGTGCGCTTTTGATTTGGCGCAAAACTGATTGCGAAACTACTCCTTCGCTTCTCCGCCCTCAGCAGCCTGCTGTCCTTGTGCTTCTTCCATAGCCTTGCGGTTTTCTTCCGCACGCTTGGCACGCACTTCGGCGCGCTTTTCGCGCTTTTCGTCCAGCACCTTTTCGCTGCCGAGCAGTTCGATAAACGCCTTTTCGCCGCCGTCACCCTTGCGGAACCCGGTGAGCACGATGCGCGTATAGCCGCCCTGCCGTTCGCTGAAACGCGGCGAAACGGTGTTGAACAGCTTATCAACGGCGTCGCGGGTCATCAGATAGCCGGCCGCCAATCGCCGAGCCGCCACGTCGCCGCGCTTGCCCAGCGTGACCATTTTTTCCACGTGAGGCCGCATCGCCTTGGCCTTCGTGACCGTGGTCTCGATCCGCTCTTCCAGAATGAGAGAGGTCACCAGGTTGCGCAACAGCGCGCGCCGGTGCTCCGTGTTACGTCCCAGTTTCCATCCTGCTACACGATGACGCATGACTCAGTTCCTTGGTATCGCCCAGCTTCGGGTACCCAGCCTCGGGTGTCGGAAGCCTGCTGAATTCTGTTCCCGCTCAGCCATTGGCTGTCGGAACCCTGCTGACGCGCTGAACGCGCCTGCCGGGACATTAAAAAGTCGGGTTCCCGTCGCCTGAATTAACCGGCGAAGAAGGCGAACTGGTTGCTGCAGCCGACTGATTCATCGGAACTGCATTACCCTGCTCGTCAATCTTCATGCCAAGGCCAAGTCCCATCGAGGACAGGATTTCCTTAATCTCGTTGAGCGATTTGCGGCCGAAGTTTTTCGTCTTCAGCATTTCGGCTTCGCTCTTCTGCACAAGTTCGCCAATGGTCTGAATATTGGCGTTCTTCAGGCAGTTGTAGCTGCGTACCGAAAGCTCCAGCTCTTCGACAGAGCGGTTGAGATTCTCGTTGCGAATCTCCGGCTTGCGCTCTTCCGCGCTGGCGGAGGTCTCAACTTCCTCTTCGAAGTTGATGAAGATGTTCATGTGATCTTTCAGCAGCTTCGCCGCCAGGCCAATCGCATCGGCCGGCGAGACGCTGCCGTTCGTCCAGACTTCCAGAGACAGCTTGTCGTAATCGGTTATCTGGCCAAGACGCGCGGCTTCCACCGCGTAATTCACCTTGCGGACGGGCGAGTGCACAGAGTCAATCGGGATAAACCCGAGACCCAGATCCTCGTCGAAATTCTTGTCCGCCGAAACGTAGCCGCGCCCCTTCTTCAGGCGCATCTCCATTTCGAGACGGCCGCCTTCACTCACGGTGGCGATGTAAACGTCCTTATCGAGTACTTCGACGTCAGCATCGGTCTCGATCATACTTGAGGTAACAACACCGGGCTGGTCCGCGCGAAGATAGATTGCCTTCGGAGCATCGCCGTTCAATTTGAACGGCACCTGCTTCAGGTTAAGGATGATGTCGGTCGCATCCTCGACAACACCGGGGAGCGACTGAAACTCATGAAGCACGCCTTCGATTTTGACGGCAGTGACTGCAGCGCCCTCGATCGACGAGAGCAGCACACGGCGTAGAGCATTGCCGATCGTAGTACCAAAACCGCGCTCAAACGGCTGCGCCCAGAAGTGACCGTACTTGTCGGTCAGCGACTCGCTGTCGAATGCCAGGCGCTTCGGTTTCTGAAATCCCTTCCAGAGCATCTTGTCTCCTTCTTCTCCGGCCGTGTGGCGCGGCTTGGGTGCGTGGCCCGCCGGCTGATCTGGTCCGAAAGTAAGGTGCGTGGCACGGTGACGAAGCACCTGTGCTGCGCAGTTTCTTGTGAAGCGCGGAACGTGCCGCGCAAAGCAAAGCGAAATGGACAACTTACTGAACGGGGCCCGCTCGTGTCGCTCAGAGTAGCGCTTCGGCTGGCCGCGAAGGCCAGCCATTGCACTACTTGCTGTACAGTTCGACGATTAGCTGTTCGTTGACCGGGAGATTAACATCCTCTCGCTTCGGCAGAGCCAGCACGCGACCACGGTAGTCGTCGCGGCTAACCTCCAGCCAGCCCGGAGCAGGCTGATGACTTGCGAAATCCTTCGCCATCTCCAGAACGACGAGCTTTCGGCTCTTTTCACGAACGGCGATTTCGTCGCCGACATGAACCTGGAACGATGGAATATTGACCTTGCGGCCGTTGACCGAGATGTGCCCGTGGCGCACTAACTGGCGCGACTGGCGGCGGGCAACGGCAAAGCCCAGTCGGTATACAACGTTATCCAGGCGGCGCTCCAACTGCTGGAGCAGCACTTCACCGGTAACGCCCTTGGCGGTCGCTGCCTTCTCAAAGTAATTGCGGAACTGGCCTTCTTGTGTGAAGTAGATGCGCTTCGCTTTCTGTTTTTCGCGAAGCTGCAGACCGTACCCGACGATTTTCGCCTTGCGGTCTTTTCCGTGCTGACCGGGCGCAAAGTTGCGCTTCTCGATCGGGCACTTATCGGTGAAGCACTTTGGGCCTTTAAGGAATAGCTTCATTCCGTCGCGGCGGCAAAGTCGGCAGACTGCCTCTCTGTAACGTGCCAAGGTTTCTCCTTATACCTGATTTCGGTGTACGAGCCGCCGAATGCGCGTTCTGCATTGCGAGCGTCCCGCGAGCGGTTTACAGAGGCTTGGCGCCCCGTTCTTCCCGCTCTAAACGATTTGTAATTGCAATGTGTAATTCGTAATTTCAAAGCACTGCGTACTGGGCAGCGGTTTTCAATTCGCCGAATTACATGTTGCCAAATCACTCATCAAACGCGGCGCTTCTTCGGCGGGCGGCAGCCATTGTGCGGAACCGGCGTGCTGTCCTTGATTGAGCGCACTTCCAGACCGGCTGCGGCCAACGCGCGAATCGCCGACTCTCGGCCTGAACCCGGACCGCTGACGCGCACGTCGACGCTACGCATACCGTGATCGCGCGCCATGTTGGCGGCGTTCATTGCGGCCTGCTGCGCTGCGAACGGTGTGCCCTTACGCGAACCGCGGAAGCCGAGCGAACCCGAACTTTTCCACGAGACCACGTTGCCATTGGCATCGGCAATCGTCACCAGCGTGTTATTGAAGGACGCGCTAACCGACACGATCCCGTGGGGGATATGCTTGCGCTCCTTGCGTTTGAACTTCTTGGTCTTGCCCTTCTTGTCCGACGCGCCAGCGCCGGCGGAACCCGCTGCTTTAGCCATACGTTATGTCTTCGCCGCTGTCTTCTTCTTGTTAGCTACGGTGCCCTTACGCGGACCCTTACGAGTACGCGCATTGGTGTGTGTGCGCTGACCGCGAACCGGCAGACTGCGACGGTGACGGTAGCCGCGATAAGACCCGATTTCGATCAGCCGCTTGATGTGCATCGAGGTGTCCTTACGCAGGTCACCTTCGACATTGCCCTGGTTCTCAATTACCTGGCGGATGCGGTTGACTTCTTCTTCACTCAGGTCCTGAATCTTCTTCAGAGCATCGACGTCCGCTGCCGCCAGGATCTTCACCGCGCGTGGCTGGCCGATACCGTAAATGTAGGTCAGCGCGATTCGTGCCTGCTTGTTGCGCGGCAGATCGACGCCTGCAATACGTGCCATGTGGTTCTACTCCTCAGAGTTCCGCTACACGCAACACACGCCCGAGGTGACCCCGAACGCGCGGAGTGTGCGCGTTACAGGGCTATTAACCCTGGCGCTGCTTGTGCTTTGAGTTCTCGCAAATCACCCGCACCACACCGTGGCGGCGGATCACTTTGCACTTGTCGCAAATCTTCTTAACCGAAGCCCGTACCTTCATAAGACAATTCTCAGTTCGCAGAAGTCAGCTCTCAGCCTTCGCCGGGAACTGCGTGGCCGCGCTTGGTAGCGCCGCCGGAAACATACCGGACAGGCCGGTTACTTATAGCGGTACACGATCCTTCCGCGCGTCAAGTCGTAGGGCGAAAGCTCCACCGCAACCCTGTCGCCCGGGAGAATGCGGATAAAATTTTTGCGCATCTTGCCGGACACATGAGCCAGGACCTTGTGCTTATTCTCCAGCTCAACCTTGAACATCGCGTTCGGCAACGGTTCGATTACCACTGCCATAACTTCAATCGCGTCTTCCTTGCTCATGCAATCCTTTTGACCTGATTTGCGCAATTCGCCGCGCTACAGCTTCGAACACGCTCGGGGCCCAGAACCTCTACCCCGGGAACGCCATGACTCAAGCATCCCTTGATCAACAAATCTCTCCATCCTCTAGTCCGTCAGGATGAGCGGACCGTCCTTCGTTACCGCCACGCAGTGTTCGAAGTGTGCGCTTGGGCGCCCGTCTTCTGTTACTGCCGTCCACTTATCTTCCAGCACCCGCACGCCCGGACCGCCGGCATTCACCATCGGCTCGATCGCCAGCACCATACCTTCTCGCAACTTTGCTCCATGGCCCGGAGTTCCATAGTTCGGAACCTGAGGATCCTCGTGCAGCCTGGTGCCAATGCCATGCCCAACAAACTCGCGCACAACGCTAAAGCCGTTGGCCTCAACTACTTTCTGCACAGCGGCCCCGACATCGCCCAGCGTATTGCCGACCCGCACAGCCTCGATGCCGCGATAAAGCGATTTCTCGGTCACGTCCAGCAGATTACGCAGCTCCGAGGAAATTTCTTCGCCTACCGGCACGGTGATCGCCGAGTCGCCGTAGTAGCCGTCCAGCACCACGCCACAGTCGATCGAAACGATGTCGCCAGCCTTCAAGACCCGGCGCTCGGAGGGGATGCCGTGCACAACCTCCTGATTCACCGAAGTGCAGAGAACGCAAGGGTAATCGTAATATCCCTTGAACGCGGGCTTCGCCCCGAGCTCTCGAATCTTTTTTTCCGCCGCGCGCTCCAGATCCATGGTGCTGACCCCGGGCGCGACTAGCACTTTCACTGTTTCCAGTACCTGGCGAACGATGTGCCCACTGCGGCGCATCTTTTCAATCTCGCCAGATGACTTACAGACTATGGCCATGCTCTATTGCCTTCAGCGCTTCCTTCGTTACAATTTCGACCGACTGGTCGCCATCTACCTCAATCAGCCGTTTACGCTTGCGGTAGTACTCCGCAACTGGAAGCGTCTGTGATTCGTACTCTTTCAGTCGCCCAGAAATCACGTCTTCGCAATCGTCGTGACGCGTGACGAGCTTGGAGCCGTCGACATCACAGATGTCGGCGACACGTGGAGGCTGAAGATGAACGTTGTAGATCCGTCCGCAGGCGGGACAAGAACGACGTCCGGTAAGCCGTTGCAATAGCGAATTATACTCGACTTTGATTTGAATCACAATCGGTGGCATCGCACGTGCGTGCTCTTTGTCAAAGACCTTGCCTTCGAGCTCGGCATCAAGCCATTCCGCTTGCGGCACCGTCCGAGGAAACCCGTCCAGAATAAAGCCCCTGGCGCAATCTGCGTGTGTCAGCCGCTCGGAGACCATCGCGCAAACGAGGCTGTCGGGCACCAACTCCCCTCGCGCCATGATTTCTTTGGCCTCGCGGCCAAGTGCCGTTGACTGCGCTACGTTCGCTCGCAGGATGTCGCCGGTTGAGATTTGCGGAATCCCGTAAACTGCCGCGATGTTCTTGGCCTGCGTACCTTTGCCCGCTCCGGGCGCTCCAAACAAAATCACTGGCCCGACGTTCTTACCTGAATCCTTGCTGATGTTCGTATCCGCCAACGTCATGGCTTCCAATTCCATGGCCCGACCTCCGAAACCGCGGCTCTCGACGGCTTAAGCCTCGCCCAGCCGTCAGCGTGATGACGCTACTTGCGGAAGCGTCACCACTACCACGTTCTACGACCGCGAATGCGTCCACTGCGTGGAGTGAAACCCTCGTAATGGCGCATGATGAGCTGCGACTCCACTTGGTTGACCGTATCCATTGCCACGCCGACTACGATCAGCAGAGAGGTTCCGCCGAAATAAAAGTTTACTCCTAAGCCATTTGTAACCCACGTTGGGAGCCGCTCGAAGAATCCACCAACGAGCCACAGATGGTTCAACCGAAGGCCGGCAATCATCCATTCCGGAATCAACGAAATAACGATCAGGTAACATGCACCGACCAGGGTGATGCGTGTGAGGATGTCGTTGATGTGATCGCTTGTACGCTTACCCGGACGGATACCCGGAATGAACCCACCGTACTTCCGCATATTATCCGCCACCTCGGTCGGGTTGAACACGATCGAGACGTAGAAGTATGCGAAGAAAACGATCCCGAGGCAATACAGGAGCGTATACAGAGGCTCGCCCCAATTCAGGGACTCGAGCATGCGATCGATCGCAGGGCTCTTGCCCTTAAGGAAAAAGCCCATCGTTTGCGGCAACGTGAGCACAGAACTCGCGAAGATGACTGGCATGACACCGCCAGAGTTGACACGCAGCGGCAGGTGGGTGCTCTGTCCGCCCATGACCTTGCGGCCAACGACGCGCTTCGCGTACTGCACTGGGATTCTCCGCTCGCTTCGCTCCACGAACACAATGAAGGCTACGACGGCGATCATCACTGCCAGAAGGATCAGCAGCGCAGGCAGCGTGAATGCGCCCCAGGCGCTGGTTGCAGCTTTGTCGTACAGATCGACCACTGCATGCGGCAGGCCGACAACGATGCCCGCAAAAATCAGCAGCGACATACCATTACCGATGCCGCGCTCCGTGATCTGCTCGCCCAGCCACATGATGAATGCCGAACCGGTGGTCAGCGTCAGCATCGTCATCAGCACGAACCCTAAGCCCGGGTTGGTGACGAATGGGACGCCGCCGCTCATAGTCTGGCGCTCCAGCGTCATGGCGATACCAAACGATTGCATCGCGGCCAGCAGCACGGTCAGGTAGCGCGTCCACTGCGTGATCTTCTTGCGCCCGAGTTCACCTTCTTTTTGCAAGCGCTTTAGCGGTTCGTATACCACTGTCAGCAATTGCAGAATGATAGACGCGGTAATGTAGGGCATGATGCCCAGAGCGAAGATCGTCAAACGGCGAAGCTGGCCGCCGCTGAACAAGTCCACGAAACCGAGGAATGTACCGCGGTTCTGTTCAAAGAACTGCTGTAGCAGGTCGGCGTTGATGCCTGGCGTGGGAATGTGTCCGCCGAGGCGGTAAACCGCCAACATACCGAGCGTGAACAGTATCCGCTTGCGCAGGTCTGGGATTCGGAAGATGTTCGCAAGCTTTTCGAACATAGGGCCTCTGTCTGCCGACCGCTTCGCGGCCGACTTTCTGGTGCCTACCTTTTATCACGGCAGGCGACCTGCGGGGTGCCCGGTGAACGCCTGAGGCGCTCACCCATTCACACGACGAGCGCGCTAGCGGTTCGTCGTGGGGGCGTCAGGCAATAACTTCCGCCTTGCCACCAGCCTTCTCAATCTTTTCTTTTGCCGTCTCAGAGAACTTGTGCGCGTGAACGGTCAAGGCAGTCGTCAACTCGCCAACTCCAAGAACCTTCACCAAAGCCTTCCTGGATTTCAGGATGCCAGCCTTCTTCAGCACCTCGGGCGTGACCGTCGTCTCTCCCAGTTCCATCAGCCGGCTGAGGTTTACGACCGTGTACTCTACCTTGAAAATATTAGTGAATCCGCGCTTCGGCAAGCGGCGGTGCAGCGGCATCTGGCCGCCTTCAAAACCGCGCATCATGCGCGAACCGCTACGTGAGCGTTGGCCTTTGTGGCCGCGCGTCGACGTCTTGCCCATGCCGGAACCCATACCGCGGCCGACTCGTTTGCGCTTCTCCGACGAACCCTTCGGTGCACGAACATTCGATAAATTCATTGCTCTCGTATCCTTGCCGCTGCGACTCCATCGCCGCGCGGTGCCCGCGCTGCGAGCGCGAGTTGCGAAAACGCCGGCAATCGCCAGCGCGCAGTTACTTCGTCGCCGGTGGCGGCCCCAAAATCTCTACCATGTGAGGGACCTTCGCGACCATGCCGCGAATGGAGAGCGTATCTTCACGCTCAATCACCTGGTTGAGCCGGGTGAAGCCCAAGCCCTTGATGACTTTTCTTTGGGTGACCGGCGCACAGATTGCCGAGCGAATCCATTTGAGCTGGATCATCGCTCCGGCTGGCGCCTGAACCTTATCCGTCTTATTCCGTTTGCGGGCCATTCTTAGAGCTCCTCAACAGCTTTGCCGCGCGATGTCGCCATTTCCTGGCGATCGCGCAGTTTCTTCAACGCGTCGAAGGTCGCCTTCACCACGTTGTGCGGGTTCGTGGTGCCGATCGACTTCGTCAGCACGTTTTGAATGCCGACCGAGGTCATCACCGCGCGGACTGCACCGCCGGCGATTACGCCCGTTCCTTCCGGAGCCGGCTTCAACAGCACCATGCCCGAACCGAAACGGCCAAGGACCATGTGCGGGATGCTGGTCTGCGTCAGGTTGACCTTCACCAGGTTCTTCTTTGCCGCTTCGATGCCCTTGCGGATCGCCTGCGGAACTTCCTTCGCCTTGCCGGAGCCGTAGCCCACAACGGCGGAACCCGGGTCGCCCACCACAACCAGTGCCGCGAAGGACATGTTCTTGCCGCCCTTGACGACCTTGGTGACGCGGTTGATGTTGACCACCTGGTCTTTCAGTTGGTAATTCCCGGCGTCAAGCTTTCTTTTCGATATTGCCATTACCGTCAATTCTCCCGCGCTACGTGCCAAACGTCAGCGCCTCGAAAACTCTGCCCCATGCGGGGTCCCAGCAAGCGCCCCATCTGCGCCTGCCCGGCTACCTAGAACTTCAACCCTGCTGCACGCGCTGCTTCGGCCAAGGCCTTCACGCGCCCGTGGTACAGATAACCACCGCGATCGAAGACCACCTGCACGATGTTCTTGGTCTTCGCGCGCTCGGCGATCACCGTGCCAACCTGCTTCGCCGAAGCGACATTGCCACCGGCCACATGCTTCTTGCCATCGATCTTGCCGGCTTCGAGCGAGCTCGCGGCCGCAAGCGTCACGCCCTTGGCATCGTCGATCAACTGCGCGTAGATATGGTTCACCGAACGGTACACGTTCAACCGCGGACGCTCCGCCGTGCCTAACACCTTTTTGCGGATACGGCTGTGAACCGCCTGCCGCGTCTGGTTCTTTGCCTTTTTACCGATCATTGCGTTCTTCTTTTCTCCGGGGGTTCTGAACCCGGCAGATGGGGGCGGTTGTCGCGCCCGAGCCATCCGGTGAAATCAAATCCTTGCTCGTCGAAGTTCCCTGTGTAGCTTGTCAAGCTTCAAACGGCCTTGAGAGACAAATGCTTCGCTCTCCAAAGACCCTTCGACTCGCTTCGCTCGCTCAGGGTAGTTCGCTGCCGGACTCATACGCCCGGCAAAACGCGAACTACTTCGCGCCCGTCTTGCCGACCTTCTTCTTCAGCCGCTCGCCGAAGTAACGTACGCCCTTGTTCTTGTATGGGTCCGGCGGACGCAGTGAACGCATTTCGGCTGCAACCTGCCCAACCTTCTGCCGGTCGATGCCGGTGATGGTCAGGCGCGTCAGCTTGGGATCGATCGCGACATCCACGCCCGTGGGCAGTGGATATTCAATCGGGTGCGAGAAACCGAGCGTGAACACTACAATACCTTTGCCCTTCATTTCGGCGCGGTAGCCGATGCCGACGATTTCCAGTTCTCTCGTCCAGCCCGTCGTGACCCCCTGCACTGCATTGGCAACGAGTGCACGAACCAGACCATGAACAGCGGCCTTGGAGTCGTCTTCCCGCTTCACCAGGAGGTGACCATCCTGCTGCTCAAGCGTAACGCCGCCGGGCATATGATTGCTGACCGTGCCCTTGGGGCCCTTCACGGTGACAACGTTGTTCTCTACCGTGAACGTCACTCCCTTGGGGAGGACTATCGGTTTTTTGCCAATTCTTGACATTGCTGTTATCTCTCTCCGCCTCGGCGCTTTGCCGAGGGCTTCCGGCCAGCGTCCGTTGCCGGGCACCGACTCGTCTGGCTTACCGGAGTGCGGCGTGGCCGCACGCCGCGGTTAGTAAACTTCGCAGAGGATCTCGCCGCCAACGCCTTCTTTGCGCGCCTGGCGTCCAGTCATCACGCCCTTCGGCGTGGTCAGGATGTTGATTCCGAGTCCGCCCAGGACACGAGGAATCTCATCTTTGCCAACATATACGCGGCAACCGGGGCGCGAGATGCGCTGCACGTTCGAAATCGTCGCCTGGTTATCGTTGCTGTACTTCAAATAGACACGGATGACCTTCTTGCCTTCTTCTTCCGTGGGTTTGAAGTTGCTGATAAAACCTTCTTCTTTCAGAATGCGGGCGATCTCCAGCTTCAACTTGGAAGCGGGTACATCCACCTTTTGGTGCCGCGCCTTAATGGCGTTGCGAATCCGTGAAAGGAAATCCGCGACCGGATCGGTCAAACTCATCTTTTGCTTCTCCTGATCATCATCGCCCGTTCTCTTTCCCGCGCCGTACTGGCGGAGCGCGATTGGGTCAGCCTCCCTTTTCAGGACTCCTGCTCCGGCTTGGCCGTGGGCTGGAGTTCAGCCTTCCCGTGAAAGAACCTGCGGCGACGTACTAGCGTCAGCCTAAGCTGACCGGCCCCCTCGGCCGATGTTAGCCAATTCCCCGGCCGTTCCCAGTGGCGCCCTGTACACGTTGTCTCGTGCCGGGCTGGAACGGACCGGGCCTAGGTCACTTACCAGGACGACTTGGAAACGCCTGGAATCTCACCGCGCAGTGCAAGCCCACGGAAGCAGAGACGGCATATGCCGAACTTACGCAGGTATGCGCGCGGACGCCCGCACAGCTTGCAGCGATTGTGCTGCCTCGTCGAGAATTTTGGTTTCCGATTCGCCTTGGCGACATGCGATGTTCTGGCCATTGTTTCCTTTTCACTCACGCGCTCATGCGCGCTTAGTCAAACTTGAAAAATCCTGTTCTGTTCGGCCTCGTTACGCCTGGCGGAACGGCATACCCAGATGCCGCAACAGCGCCCGCGCGTGGTCGTCGCTGCCGGCCGTCGTCACGATCGTGACGTTCATGCCCTTCAGCTTGTCGACCTTCGAGTAGTCGATTTCAGGGAAGATCAACTGATCGTGCAGACCAAGCGTATAGTTGCCGCGACCATCGAACGATTTCGTCGAGACGCCGCGGAAATCGCGAACGCGGGGCAGCGCCACGTTGAGCAGCCGGTCCAGGAACTCGTACATACGATCGCCGCGCAGAGTGACCATCGCACCGATCGGCTGTCCTTCGCGCACCTTGAACTGCGCAATGGACTTCTTCGCCTTCGTCACGATCGGCTTCTGACCCGTGATCTGCTGCAGCTCGGCAACGGCGGGATCGAGAACCTTCGAGTTCTGCGTCGCTTCGCCGACGCCCATGTTGACCACAACCTTCTCCACGCGCGGCACTGCCATGGGGTTTGGAAGGCTCAGCTCCTTCATCAACGCCGGAAGCACTTCCTTGGTATAACGATCATGCAGACGCGCGGACGCCTTGTTGTTCAGCCTCGGACGCGACGGCTTCGATGGTTCGGCGGCCGCTTCTACCTGTGCTTCCGCTTTGCCTTTGCCCTTGGGCTTGCCTTCGCCCTTTTTCTGCTGCTGGTCTTTCGGTTCTTTTGCCATTTCCTCTGCTTCGCCTTCTCCTACGGTTTCCGGTTCGTCGATGACTTACGGGTTCGTAGGGTCGTCAATTGCGACGGGCCAGGCCCGGCGCGAACTATTTCTCTTTGTCGAGGGTCGTGCCGCACTTCTTGCAAGTGCGCACGTTGTGCTCACCGCGGGTCTCGTGTCCGACGCGAACTGGTCCGCACTGTCCGCAAACCAGCATCACGTTCGAGATCGAGACCGGGCTCTCCTGCTCGGCGATGCCACCCTTGATCTGCTTCTGCGGGTTCGGACGCACGTTTTTCTTCACGATCATGACGTGCTCGACCAGCACCTTATTCTTGGCCGGGAACACGCGCAGAACGCGGCCTTCCTTGCCCTTGTCGCGGCCGGCAATCACCTTGACGGTGTCGTTACGGCGGATATCCACTCTGCTATGCATTGCTATCCTCTTTGTACCTTCTGTCGCCCGCCCTACGGGACACGGCAGCGCAAGGCGCCACCGCTCGTCTCAGTAGTCCCTTACAGGACTTCCGGTGCGAGCGAAACTATCTTCAAGAAGCGCTTCTCACGCAATTCGCGAGCAACCGGACCGAACACGCGGGTACCTACAGGCTCGCCTGCATCGTTGATCAGCACGGCCGCATTCTGATCGAAGCGGATGTAGGTGCCGTCCTTACGCCGGTGCTCCTTGCGCGTGCGCACGATCACGCACTTTACTACCGTACCCTTTTTGGCCGTGCCATCCGGGGACGCTTCCTTCACGGCCGCCGTAATCACGTCGCCAAGGCCGGCGCTCAGGCCGGTCGAGCCGCCCAGCGGCAGAATCATCTGCAGCCTGCGCGCGCCGCTGTTGTCGGCCACCTCGAGAATCGATCTCATCATCACTGCCATAACTATTCTCCTCGGGAAACCCGCCGCCATTCAGGCGATCGGTCCGGCTGCCAGCGCCCATGCCATCACAACCGTGCATGACGACTGACTACTGCGTCGTCCTTAGCTGGCCTGCTCGGGCGCCTCAGTCTTCGCTTCGCCTACCAGCGCCGTCTTCTTGACAATCTCCTTGAGACGCCACCGCTTCAGGCGCGACAACGGACGGGTCTCTTCGATCTTCACGAAGTCACCAACGTGCGCCGTATTGTTCTCGTCGTGAGCATAGAATTTCTTGGAACGGGAAACTACGCGGCGGTACAGCGGATGCGCTCTCTGCCGAGTTACTTCCACGACGATGGTCTTGGCCATCTTGGCGGAAACAACCTTCCCGATCAAGCTCTTGCGGCCGGAGCCGGTCTCAGTTTTCGTTGTCTCGGGCATGGTTACTTCTTCTCCGTTCCGGTCTTGGCGGCAAGCTCTTTTTCACGCTGGATCGTCTTCATTCTGGCGACGTCCTTGCGCAGGCCGCGCATCTTCTTCAGGCTCTCGGTCTGGCCCATCTTCATCTGGAACTTGAGCTTGAAGAGTTGGTCATTGAGTTCGCGCTCCTGTTGCTGGAGTTCGATCTCGGTCAAATTGCGGATCTTTTCCGTTTTCATTGTTGCTTCTCTCAGTCGCTACCCGGGACCTGATCCCCGCTGCGTGCCGTAGCACGCCCGTCGATCCCGCCGCGTATCAGCGCGGGGTGCAGCAAATTAGTGAGCCGATTCGCGCATGACAAACTTCGTCCGCAGCGGCAGTTTGTGCGATGCCAGGCGCATTGCCTCCTGCGCATCAGAGGGCGAGACGCCTTCCATCTCGAACAGGATCTTGCCCGGCCTTACGACCGCAACCCAGTGGTCTGGAGCACCTTTGCCCTTGCCCATACGGGTTTCAGCCGGCTTCTTCGTAACCGGTTTATCGGGGAACAAGCGAACCCAGACTTTGCCGCCGCGCTTCACAAAGCGCGTCATCGCAACACGGCTCGCTTCGATCTGACGATCCGTGACCCAGCCCGGCTCCAGCACCTTGAGTCCGAAATCGCCGAAAGACAGCTCGGAGCCGCGCCATGCCTTGCCCGCCATACGGCCGCGCTGCTGCTTGCGGTACTTAACTTTCTTTGGCATCAACATAAGTAGTTACCAGTCACCAGTTGTCCGTTATCAGTCGCCTAGCTGCAAGGCGGTTGTTACCCTTTGCTCGGGTCAGTTGCGCCAACTGGGAACTGGCAACTGGCCGAAGGCAACTTGTCCTAGAAAGCCGTCGCCGCCTGTGGCTCGCGCTTCTTTGCCGCCGGCAGGATCTCGCCTTTGTAAACCCAGCACTTCACGCCGATAATGCCGTACGTGGTCCTCGCCTCGGCGAAGCCGTAATCGATGTCGGCGCGCAGCGTGTGCAACGGCAAGCGTCCCTGCAGATACCATTCAGAGCGCGCGATTTCGTTCCCGTTTAAACGGCCGCTCACGCGAACCTTGATGCCCTTACAACCGAAACGCAGCGCCGAATCAACAGACTTGCGCATCGCGCGGCGGAAGCCTACACGCTTTTCCAACTGGAGCGCGATAGCCTCCGACACAAGTTGCGCATCCAATTCCGGCTTGTGCACTTCCTGGATGTCTACGTAAACCTCGCGGTTCGTCCGCTTCTGTAGTTCCAGTTTCAACTTATCGATCTCCGCACCTTTGCGGCCGATGATGATGCCGGGGCGCGCGGTGCGAATGATGATCCGCAGCTTGTTGCCGGGACGCTCGATGTCGATTGAGCTGACACCAGCCGACTTCAGCTTGTCCTTCAGCTCGTTCTTCAGCTTCACGTCTTCCAGCAGCAGCTTGTCGTAGTCACGCTCAATGAACCAGCGCGACCTCCACGGCTTGGTATAGCCGAGGCGGAATCCGTAAGGATGAACCTTCTGTCCCATAGTGCTCTTCTCTCCGCGGCCAAGCGTTCCAGCTGCCGCTTGAAATCTGTGCCTGCATCACCCTCGCGGGCGCGCTCGCAAGGACGTCAGCCGGGCCGTTCCCGGCACAACGTCACTTCTTCTTAGAAGTCTTCTTTGCCGAAGCCTTTTTCGCGGGTGCCTTCTTTTTCGCAAGAGGGGCCTTACGGGCCGGCTTCTTAGCAACTGTCTGAGTCCCCGCGCCGGCCGCAACCGCCGCCGCCGAACGCGTCTTCTCTTCCAGCGCAATCTCCATATGCGTCATGCGCCGCTGGTAGCGGAAAGCACGGCCCATTGGCGCCGGACGGATGCGCTTCATGCGCGGACCTTCGTTCGCCACCGCGCGTTTCACAAAGAGCCGATCGACATCGACATCGACGCCCTTCTCCTGGCTCAGGTAGTTGGCGTTCTCCAAAGCCGAACGCAGCAGCTTGGCAACCGTCGGGGCGACACGCTTCTTGGTGAAGTCCAGCGTGTTGAGCGCATCCTCCACCCGGCGTCCCTTGATCAGATCCAGCACCAGGCGCGCCTTCTGCGGCGAGACTCGCATGTACCTGGCTTGAGCTGTGAATTCCATTTCCGTTTTCCTTTTCGCTTACCGTGTCCCCGCGCCACTCGGCTATGGGGTGATCATCGGGCTAGTTACTTCGCCGGTCTGGCCGACGTCTCCGCAGCAGCTTTCACCGAGTGCCCCTTGAAGGTGCGGGTGAAGCTAAACTCGCCGAGTTTGTGGCCGACCATGTTTTCCGTCACGTACACCGGGATGAACTTCTTCCCGTTGTGAACGGCCAGCGTGTGCCCAACCATCTCGGGAATGATCGTCGAACGGCGCGACCACGTGCGCAGCACCTTCTTCTCGTTGCGCGCGTTCATTGCCTCGATCTTCACCGCCAGGTGCGAATCTATGAACGGACCTTTTTTTGTCGAACGTGCCATGCGCTAAACCTCTACTTTTTCCTGCGGCTCACGATGAAGTCGTCGGTCCGCTTGTTGTTACGAGTCTTGTAGCCACGCGTTGGCTGGCCCCACGGCGTAACCGGATGACGGCCACCGCTCGTTTTGCCTTCACCACCGCCGTGCGGATGGTCAACAGGGTTCATCACAACGCCACGGTTTACCGGACGACGGCCCAGCCAGCGGGTACGCCCCGCCTTGCCGATGCTCACGTTTTCGTGGTCCACGTTGCCGACCTGGCCAACCGTCGCCATGCAGTCGACAAGCACTTTGCGCGTCTCGCCCGAAGGCAGCTTGAGCAGAGCGTAGTCGCCTTCTTTGGCTACCAGTTGTGCCTGCGCACCCGCAGAGCGCGCCATCTGCGCGCCTTTGCCCGGCTTCAGTTCTATGTTGTGTACCACCGTGCCGGAAGGGATGTTGCGCAGCTTCAGCGCATTTCCCACCAGGATGTCGGCTTCAGGGCCGCTGATCAGCTTGGCGCCAACCACCAGTCCTACCGGCGCCACGATGTAGCGCTTTTCGCCATCAGCGTAGTTCAGCAGCGCGATGCGAGCCGAACGGTTCGGGTCATACTCGATCGAGGCGACAGTCGCAGGAATGCCGAACTTGTCGCGCTTGAAATCGATGATGCGCAGCTTGCGCTTATGTCCGCCGCCGCGATGCCAGATCGTCGTGTCGCCGCTGTTGCGGCGGCCGCCCGTGCGCTTCTTCGGCTCGGTCAGAGCCTTGTGCGGGCGGTTCGTCGTCAGATCGTCGTTGACGAGCGTTGTTTTGAAACGCAGCGTCGGAGTGATCGGTCTGTATGTCTTGATCGCCATTTTGCTCTTCTCTTCTACCCGGACAGATATTTCGTTTCGCTTTGTCCTGTCCGGCGGCTAAACTTCTTCTGCCAAGGCTCTCGTCAAGCGCGACGTGCGCGCTCTCCGCTTCGCTTACAGGTTCTGCGCGTATTCGGGCATCTTCTCGCCCGCTTTCAGCCGCACATATGCCTTCTTCCAATCAGGACGGTACCCGGCGAACTTGCCGCGGCGCCGCTCCTTGCCCTGGAAGTTCGCAGTACGAACTTCATCGACCTTCACTTTAAAAATCGACTGTACCGCCTGCTTGATCTCAGTCTTCGTGGCATCGGCTGCCACTTCGAAGACCAGCGTCGCTTCGGTTTCCTTCACGCCCAGACCCTTTTCGGTGATGACTGGGCGGCGGACAATCTGATAAGACGATTTCATTACGCCACCTCCGCCTTCCTCGCCCGCTTGGGTGCAGAGGCCTTCAGCGTGCCCTGCAGCTTTTCAAGAGCCGCGAGGGTGAAGATCACGCGGTCGTACCGGAGCAGGTGGTACGGATGGACTTCCGGGCCGTACAGCATTTCGACGCCCTTCAGGTTCCGTGCGCTCTTTTCTAGCTTGTCGTTCATGGCGCTGCCGACTTCCACCAGCAGAGCAGTCTTTTCGACCTTCAGAACGTCAAGCACCTTGCGCATCTGCTTGGTCTTTACTTCGCCGAGCTCGAAGGCATCGACGATCGTGAGTTTGCCGTCGGCCAACTTTGCCGCGAGCGCAGAGCGCAATGCACCCAGGAGCTTCTTCCGCGGGAAAGCATAGTCATACGAGCGCGGCTGAGGTCCGTGAACCGTACCGCCATGGCGCCACAGAGGCGAGCGGATCGAGCCCACGCGGGCACGTCCGGTACCCTTCTGCTTCCACAGCTTCTTGCCCGCACCGGAGACTAACTTGCGATTCTTCGTGGCGTGCGTGCCGGCACGCATTCCGGCGCGGTAGTGTTTAACCGCTTCCCAAAGCAGGTCTTCGTTGACGCCGCCGAAAACCTCTTCGGCAAGCTCCACCGTACCTACCTTTGCGCCGGCCAGATTCATTACATCGATCGTTGCCATAGGACTTTTCTCTCTGCACCCGCAATAATGTTCTGCGGGTTGTGGTGGCACAGCCACTCGGCTGCGCCGCTCGTTATTTCTTCTTCGCAGCCTGGCGCTTGGAAGCCTTCAACGGATTAACCGTGCCGGAGCCCGCGAATCCGCGGCGCTCTCTCGGCGGCTTCTTTGCCTTAGTAATAACGACGTAGCCACCCTTCGGTCCGGGTACTGCGCCTTCCACTACCAGCAGGTTTTCATCGCGATCAATGCCAAGGATGCGCAGGTTGCGCACCGTAACATTCACATCGCCCATGTGACCCGACATGCGCATGCCCTTGAAGACACGCGACGGGTAAGACGATGCACCGATCGAACCCTGCACCTGGAACATGTGGCCGTGCGATCCAGGACCGCCACCGAAGTTGTGGCGCTTCACAACGCCCGCGAATCCGCGGCCCTTGCTGGTGCCGACAACATCGACAAACGTCTCACCATCGAAAACGTCCACCAGAACCTTGTCGCCGACCTTCGTCCCGTCGACTCCATCCTCGGTGCCGACTGACTGGCCCGCGCCATCTACGACCAAGCCCATTTCCTTCATGAACTTTACCGGCGGCAGGCTGTTCTTCTCGAAGTGGCCGCGCATCGGCTTTGTCAGCCGCGAATCCTTCACAAACTCGACGAGTCCGATCTGGGCGGCGGCGTATCCATCACGGGTTGCCGTCTTGAGCTGCGTAACAACGCAGGGACCAGCTTGCAGCACGGTGACCGGACGAACTTCGCCGCTGTCATCGAACAACTGCGTCATCCCGACTTTCTTTCCTAAAATTCCGTTGACCATTTTTCACTTCCCTCATCATGCCTCGCCATAGGGCGATTCGGCACTGTAGGCTTTGAGCCTTTGAGCTAACTGGTTGCCATGTCGCGAAACGCGAATTGCAACTTAAACCGCTCGTGGCTATTTATGTTCCTTGCCGTAGGCCTTAATTTCCACGTCAACGCCGGCGGGCAGATCGAGTTTCATCAGCGCATCCACTGTCTGCTGCGTCGGGTCCAGAATGTCGAGCAGACGCTTGTGGGTGCGGATCTCAAACTGTTCGCGCGACTTCTTGTCCACGTGGGGCGAACGCAACACGCAATACTTGTTCTTCACCGTCGGCAGCGGAATGGGTCCCGCGATCTGCGCGCCGGTGCGGCGTGCCGTCTCAACAATCTCGCCCGTGGACTGGTCCAGAACGCGGTAGTCATAAGCCTTCAGGCGGATCCGAATTCGTTCTTTGCCAATCACGATGTTCTTCTCTCAAAGAGCTGGCGGCTCAACTTGGCCGCGATTTGGATTTAGTAGAGGCGCTGGCCTTCCGGTCAGCGCCAGGAATTTCCGAACTACTGAATAATTTCGGAGATCGTGCCGGCGCCGACCGTGCGTCCGCCTTCGCGGATAGCAAAGCGCAAGCCCTTCTCCATCGCAACCGGCGTAATCAACTCCACCGTCAGCGCAACGTTGTCCCCGGGCATCACCATCTCG
>DATMYA010000089.1 GCA_035561135.1 Clostridia bacterium | reverse complement strand
GGGGGAACTGGGGCTGGGGTTGCCCGGGTTTCCCCGTGCGAGTTGGGGTGTTGCAGGCAGCAGTAACGATTGAACGAAACAATCCAGCGATCGGCCTGACGCGCGAAATCGCTCGATATCGCAGACAATCGTCGACGAGATGTTATGTCTCGCCGTCGGCAAACGTCGCCGAGGTAGGGCTACAAAGCGCCTTACCCCAGTTCGTATTTTCCGTTGAGATTTTCAATTACTTCGTCCGTAACATCATACGGACCTCGCCGCTCACGCGGACGTCTTGTTAGGTTTCTTAGCGCTACGGCCAATTGTTCTCCAAGCCACTTTACGTCTTCGACCTGAGATCCGTGCGCATCCTTCACGACCACGCAATCACTTGACATTGCCGCCTCCACCAAAGGTTGCTATTAGTATCAACTATTAAACCAGATTCTTTCACAGGCTCATAATGATAAATTTCTCTCTTTGTTCATAAAAAGTTTTCAAAGCTTGTCTGGGGGGGGCGCAATGGAAGATTCTCAAAGGCCGGAAATCGTCATCGGCTTGGTAGGGCCGATCGGTGTTGATCTTGACTATGTGCAAGAGACCATCGTTCAAGAGCTAGGAAAGCTAAAATACAGATCGATCCCACTCCGTATAACTGAGCTGATGAAGGCTATCCCTACGGGTATCGAGATCGATGAAACGTCATTTAGTGCAAAGTATCAATCGCTTATCGCCTACGCTAACATGGTCTGCAAGATCGCGAAAAGCTCTGCAGCGTTAGCTGCGATGGCGGTGGCGCGCATTCGAGCAGAGCGAGCCCTGGTCACTTCGGATCCCGAGACCCCCGCACTTGGGCATGCGTATATCATAAGACAATTTAAGCGTCCCCAAGAAATAGATTTGATGAGGAAGACTTACGGAAGAAAGTTCATCCAAATCTCCGTGTCGGCATCCGAAAAAGAAAGACGGGCGGAAATTGCACGAAAAATTAAGGAGTTTGATGAGTCGACCAGAGACAAGGATGATTGCGAGAAAGAGGCAATAGATTTAATAAAGAAAGACTTTGATGAGGGTATTGGTAGTTTCGGACAAAAAATATCGAACATATACCATCTCGGAGACATTTTTGTATATGGAATGAATAAGAATAATATTGATGACACGCTAAAGCGTTTTTTTGAAGCGTTCTTTGGTCACAATGGTCGTTCTCCTACTAAGATGGAGTATGGGATGTACACGGCCGCGGCAGCTTCTCTGCGTTCAATAGATCTTTCTCGCCAAGTAGGAGCGTCAATTTTCACTGGAGCGGGTGAGATTCTTGCAATGGGCTGCAATGAGGTTCCAAAGGCTTTTGGGGGTACCTATTGGGCAGAGGACGGCGAGAATGCGCAGCGTGACTTCGAACGGGGCCGGGATGCAAATCACTCTCGAAAACTGGAGATGCTTCATGATCTCCTTGAAAGGATGAACAAAGCGGGTTTCTTGTCCAAGGAACTTTCCTCGAAGAGCAATGCGGTTGAGCAATTGCGCGAGATCATGGGGCATGACGATATTAAAGACTCTCAGGTTATGGACATCATAGAGTTTGGTCGAATGATTCATGCTGAAATGTCTGCGATAACGGATGCTGCCAGAACCGGTGTAAGCATTAGGGGCGCGACAATGTATTGCACGACCTTCCCGTGTCACATGTGTGCTAAGCACATAGTCTCTTCGGGTATACGGTCTTTGGTATACCTTGAGCCCTATCCAAAAAGCTACGCGGTTGAACTCAACTCGGATTCGATAACATTCGAGGATGATCTCGCCGAAAAAAAAGTTCTCTTCCGGCCTTTTGTAGGGATATCTCCCCGCAGATACCGAGATATCTTTGAGAAGCGGTCCCGGAAGAAGGACGATGGCCGCAGAAAAGACTGGTATTATGGTGAACCTCTGCCGATGATCGAGGACAAGAGCCCGGCTTATATCGAGAACGAGGATTCGAGTATCATTTCGCAACTAGGCGAGGAGATCGCATCTCAGCTTGCTGTGTCTCCCAAGACGGTCGCGCCGGTTTCCGAAGCGACGACTGAGGTTGAAGGTGTGACTTCCGAGTAGACAAACAGTCTGAGTACCGATGTCGCTGAACTCCGTTCTCCCCCACCAGGGGGAAAATGGGTGCCGCACGTGTGATTTGTCCATCAGCCGACACTGCAAACTATCCGCCTTTCGCTGGTGGCTCAAGGCGTTTGCCGCTGTACAGAACGTCGGATCGTTTTCTGACGTCCGGCAACCTCCACTCTCCCCTTGTGGGAGAGGTTACAAAATCAACAGCTTAGCCGAAGGCTAAGTGTTAGATTTTGTTGGTGAGGGGGGGCTGGTAGCAATGGGAAAGGCCCCCCTCACCAAGTTCGCCGCGCCAATCGGCTTCGCCTCTTGGGGCGAACTATCCTCTCCCACAAGGGGAGAGGAGGGGTGCAAGTCTTCGGGCGCCTCATCCGCTTTTGACGAAAATAACCGTCCTTTTCGCCAAGTCGAGTTCCGCGGTTCTGTATCCCGCACCCATCCAGCCCTGCTTCTGAACATGATTGCCAACGGTTTCGTTCGACCACCATGCTGGATACTTGTGGGCGCTGGCCGGCAGCGGTCCGCCAAGAATGTCTTCTATTTCCGCGAATGCTGCTTTCCAGCGGGATACGTTGACCCGGAGCAAATGGTCGCGAAGAGGGTGATACCGGCTCATCATTCAGATCCTCATCTTTTCGGTCTGCCCGTCTTTCCCTGGGGGCCTAGCGCTTGTGGCCTTTCCCCTCCCCAACCCTCCCCACAAGGGGGAGGGAGCCCGTCCTGCCCGCCGGCAGCCTCCGCCTCTCCCCTTGTGGGAGAGGTTACAAAATCAACAGCTTAGCCGAAGGCTAAGTGTTAGATTTTGTTGGTGAGGGGGTGTGCGGGTGCGGCGGAAAACCCCCTCACCAAGTTCGCCTCGCCAATCGGCTTCGCCTCTTGGGGCTCCATCGCCCTCGCGCGGCGTCGCGCTCGGGCCTCCGTGCGCTGAAATCGATTTTATCGATTTCTGGCCTCCGGCCAACGCTTCGGAGCCCACAAGGGGAGAGGAGGCTGCGGCGCCCGGCCTACTTGACCGGCTTCAGCGAGTTGATGATCGCCACCAGGTCGGTGGCGTGTTTTTCCTGTTCGCCCTTGGTGCCCCAGTAGGTGATGACCAGCAGCTTTTCGGGATTGGGGGCGACGATCGACATGCCGATCGAGACCGGGCCGTCCTTGTCGGTACCGTCCCAGTCGAGATTGACCATGTCCATGCCGTTCAGCTTGTCGGTCGACTGCTTGAGGCTGGCCGGGTCGACGGTGACGCCGTTCTCGGTGAGGAAGTCGGCGGCGTCGTCGATGACGGCGTCGGTGGTCTTCGCGTCGGCGACGTCGATGAAGAAGTAGATCGCCTCGTCCGGCGAGGTGACCTCGGCGCCGGTGTCGGTTTCGTCCAGCGTCCAGGTGTCCGGCACGGTGATCGAGGCGATCGGCGCGTCGGACGGGAAGGACAGTTCGCCGGCCTTGGCGGCGGTGGTCAGCAGAAGGGCGGCGAAGGCCGCGGTGGCGAGGGTTTTCATGGGCGTGCTCCTTGGGCGGGCCGGATTGTTGCGGGCGCCAGCATAGCCGATGAGCGTGAACGGCGCGTGGCCCGGCGCCGGCGAAGCGGCGGGATTTTGGCGGTTGGACCGAAAAAGGTCCGGGTGGGGCAAGGGGC
>DATMYA010000088.1 GCA_035561135.1 Clostridia bacterium | reverse complement strand
CTACGTAAACCGCGGGTGGCCGCCGAACAGGCCTGATCATACAGAATTCTGCGGCCGGGCCAACTGATTTATCGCAAGAATTTGAAGTGAGTGAGCGGCTCGTAGTCCGGGAGCTGATCCCAGGCCAGTCTCTCATCGGCTGCCGGTACATAGCGCGGTTCAAATCCGAGTTCTTTCAGAACAATATTGCGGGCCATCGGGATTCCTACCGTTTTAAAGAAGGCCAAATGACGGTTGAAGCCCTGCCGTCCGAACCCGCAGTCGGTCGAAAGTACGAGTTTGTCAGCCGGGATGAAATTTAGGCAGCGCCGGATACGCTCGGCTATAACATCCGGGAAGTCGGCCTGCAGCGTGCGGTGGCTGACCACGCCGACGGCAATTTTCTTCCTTAGTGAATTCTTGTATTGCTTGAACAGCGGTAGCTCTTTGAGATCGTTCTCCGTAGCTTCGATCGTCCACACGTCACCCTTGAGGCGCTCCAGGTAAATCTCCAACGAGTTCGCGTACGACTCGTCCTTGAATACCTTTTGCATGTTGGGGTTGCCCCAGCAGGTGTGGATCCAGATCTCGACATTATCGAGCCCCTCGACCTCCCGGTTAAATGCCTCAACCAGAAAGCTGATGAACTCTTTTTGCTGCGGATTATAGCGGGCCATGAAATGCAGCGTGGGTTCCTCGATCTGGATCGCCTGGCACCCGGCAGCAGCAAGCTGTCGCAATTCTTTGTTCATTGCCTCGGCCATGTCCCAAATCAGCTTTTGCTTGTCGTCCAGTCCATACTCGTTGGTATAGCTGTCCAGGAAGAATGCCAGCACCTGGGCAGAGCAGGTGCCGAACTTCACTGGCCGACCCGCGGCCGCTGCCGCTTGCTGGGTGATCCGCCATATCTTCGCGTACTCAAGCGGATTCTTAGGGTCGTGCTCAACCTTGCCGACCACCCGCGGCCAGCGCCATGTCTTATAGATAGAATCGAGCATGGTCCCGACCGGGTATGAGAGCAGCGGCGAGCGGCTTCTTTCGGTCTGAAGTTCCTCGTGCTCCAGCCCTTTCCAGCGTTGGAGCGGATAGTGGTGTCAGGAACGCCCGGCGACATCCTCGTCCAAGTGATAGTCTCCGGTCGTGAGGATGTCGAGACCGGCGCGCGCCTGGTCGGAAACCACGACGGCGTGCGCGTCAGTAAACTGCTCGCGAAACCACGGGTCCATCATGGCCGTGTCCAGCGGTCGTCCCCATAGACTTTGGGTGTACCAGCGGGGGCGGGGCCACGAGCCGGTCACCGTAGCGGGGAGCATCAGATCCCTCGTAGTCGTAAATGCCACAACTTGCTCCTTTCCTTATCTGTTTGAGTGAACCATCTGTTTGAGTGAACCGCCGCGAGGACCCTACAACCGTGCCGCGGCAGTCGCCCTGGGGGCGTGCTGTTCATAAGCGAGCGCAAGCGCGAATAAAGTAGTTTCGGCATGGTAGCGCCCGGACAGTTGCAGTCCCAACGGCATCTGACCACTCTGGCGCGGCATCGGGACGGTGATGGCCGGCACGCCCAGCACCGAGAACGGAGTGTTGAACGCTGCATCACCCGTCGTCGAGAGATCGCAGGGCGCCGCGCTCGGCGTGGCCGGTGTCGCCAGAACGTCAACCTCCTCGAACAGTCGGGAAATTTGCTCCATGGCCCTGCGACGGATCTGCTGCGCCCGCACATACGATGGCCCCGGAATCCGACGGCCGGCTTCGATGAGACAGCGAAGTTTTCGACCGTACTGTTGCTTGTGGGAGTCGAACCACCGGGCGTGAAAGGCCGCGGCCTCGACCCGCAGGATAATGGTCCCCGCCGCAACGGCCGCCTCAAATGAATCCGGCAATGTCACTTCGACGACCTTCGCGCCGAGCTGTCCAAGAGTCCTGACAGCCTCGGCGTACGCCGCAAGTGTTTCTTCGTCCGCCGATGTAAAATACCGGTTCGGCACGCCAACCCGGCAGTTGTGGGTGGGTACGGCTTCGCTTTGGGGGCGATGCTGCGCAACAGCGCTGAACAGCAATGCCGCATCGGCGACAGTCTTGGCCAGCGGCCCGGCATGGTCGAGCGACCATGCCAACGGGAAGATGCCTTCGCGGCTGACAACGCCATAGGTTGGCTTCAGGCCGACCACCCCGCAATACGCGGCGGGCCGCAGGATCGACCCCGCCGTCTGGGTTCCTAGCGCACCCAGGCACATATGCGCCGCCACCGCCGCTGCCGAACCGCTGCTGGAACCCCCGGGCGTGTGCCGCAGGTCGTGTGGATTGCGCGTAGGCGCCGGATCGTATGCCGCGAATTCCGTGGTTTCGGTCTTGCCCAGAATTATGGCCCCTGCCTCACGAACGCGCCGCACCGCATCGGAGTCCCGCTCCGGCACGAAACCACGGAGGACAGGGGAACCCGCGCAAGTCTCAATGCCCGCCGTCCAGAAGACGTCCTTGATGCCGACCGGAATTCCATGCAACTGGCCGATCCACGTCCCCGATCGGAGTAGCATATCGAGGCGAGTGGCGTCGCGAAGCGCCTGGTCCCCCTGCACCCGGGCCCATGCACGGATGTCGGGTTCAAGCTTCTCGATCCGGGCCAGCACCGAACGCGTGAGTTCCACCGCGGTGAGGTTCCCGGCGCGGATGCGTTCTGCGGCTTCGACTATGGTGAGCAGGCAAGGCTCGCCCTTAGCCTCGGTTATCATGGCAACACGGTTCTGTCATCGCGTCGAGGGTCGCCTCATCGATGACGGCCAGTGCGGCGGCCACGCGTTCCCGTTCCTCGCGGGCGAGTGGCGAATCGTCTTCGCCCTGCGCAAATCGCAGCAACTCGTTCTTCCAATCGTCTATCTTCAAGGCAGCGGTCTCATTTCCACCCGGCGATAGAATACCTCCGCACCCTCCGCTTGCAACAGGAGACGGCCCTTATTCAAGGGAACCATCTCGCCCGAGCCGGCAGGGTCCGGCTGAAGGAATTTCCAGCCGCGGTTGTTCACCTTGCCGTTGACGATGTGAGTCACGTGGTCCCCATCGAGAACGACCTCCACGGTGTTCCAGTCGCCCGGGTACTCGTATTCCGCGCTCTTGATAATGCGACCGTTCTTCTGCGTGTGAGGCACGCCTTTCTCCGCGTACGTCGGGTTTTCCGGGACGCCAACGGTGGTGGTCACGGCGGTGCCGTCCACCAGCCAGAAATCGCCCGTATCGCCTTCCTGGATCTGGCACTCCACCGAGCGCGGCCAAACCTTGTCAGGGCCGACAAAGAAATACAGAATGCCGCTGTCGCGCTTTTCCGTCGCGCGCGGAGCAAAACGTTTCGTCCCCCATTTGTACTGGAGTCGGATACGGCAGTTGGAGTACTCACGCTCCGTGGCCATGTAGCCGAACTCCTGCTTCTCGGAGGTCACCGGCACGTCGAGGATGTGGATCATCCCGTTCGCGACTTTGAACACCCGCTTGGGGTCGTTGTTCTTCCCCGTGGAGGGAAGAAAGGTGTACCAGCCGCTCAGGTCGCGTCCGTTGAACAGCGGGGTCCAACCCTCCTCGCCGGCGGCGGCCAGCGCGCAGCAAAGCAATCCCACCAGACGGAATACCATAGTGGACCTCAAGCGGGCACTTCGTTTCGGGCAAAACGCTCTGCGTTGCCGGCCAGAATGGCTTGTTTGTCGGCGTCGCTCAGCGCCGGGCACTCTTCCGAAATGATGCTCCAGCGCCGCGATCCGGTGCGATAGCTGTCCGGGCCCTTGAACCAGTATGGGGTATCGGTGCCGTACATCACCTTCTTTGAACCCACCGCTTTCACCAGTTCCTGAATGAACGCGGGGCTGAACTCCATCACGGCAGCCACGTCGCACGACACATTCGGATTGCTTGCGATGGTGTCAAAAATGTATCGGTAGTCCTCTTTCACCTTCGCAGTGCCGCAGTGCGCGAGGGACCAGGGCACTCCCTTGAACTGCTGGAACAGTGGCGTGATCAGCTTCGCGTAATCGGCGAAGGTCTTGAAAGCAGCGGCCATGTTCTGGCGGTCGCGGCTTTCATTGAAAATCGGATAACGCCCGAAATACCACCACGAGAGGTCCAGGATGATCGGCTTTTTGTGCTTGCGGCACATCTCGTATACCGGGATCCAGCTCTTGTGGTCCGGAAGCAGCCCATGAAAGATCGGCAGCATCTTTATTCCGGACGCGCCCTTGCGAAGGTCCTGTTCGAGTGTCTCGAGATAGCCTTCACGGAGCGGATAGATATGGTCCGGGAACCACCAGAATCGGTCCTTGTGCGCCTTCCATGAATTGAATTGATACTGCTTGTTGGCCACCTCCGTCAGTTCCACCGGATTCTGGCCGCGCCCGCGCATCTCAGACGACACGTCCTCGGCGTTGTAGCTGATCAGGAACGCTTTATCAATGCCGCCGCGGTCCATCATCTCGATTGTGTATTCGACGGTGGAATCGGGGTAATACTT
>DATMYA010000087.1 GCA_035561135.1 Clostridia bacterium | reverse complement strand
CCACTCGATCTCGATAGTTCCATTTTCGCCATACGCGTACCGTCGGAAACTACTCCAAGTCCGTCGAGGCTGGTAACGTTTTTCCCGAAACAGTGGAGTCATCCCAGGTTAGCGCCAACCACGGGCGCGAACCTGGGGCACCCGGCACATCCGCGCCCTTGGTGACCTTCACCTGCAAACCGCTCGCATCGTAATGAACTGGAGAGCGTGCGCAATCACCTTACTTAGTAGGCGGAGCCCAGAGGCCCCAATCGGAAAGCGTCGGTGCCGTGTGAAACAACGACTCGGGGTAATCGCGGTTCACCTCGTATGTCATCTTGCCTTCGCGACCATAAGTACGCCCCGGTAACATGATTCCGTCGATTGCAACATAGTTATCAAGCCGTCCAACACTGCTGCGACTCGCCTGTGGAAGCGGTGGTAGTTTGTCTCCGATGCGACGTACATCAAAGTTTATGTACTCGCTCGGAAGCTTTGTCACCGGATCGATGACGTATGCAGCTCCCCCAAAGCAGTCGTTCACGTAAACAACCAACACCGGTTTTCCCAACCTGACCGTCTCATCTAAAGCCACGATCTCAGGCCTTCGCCATGCCGTTTCAAGCAGAAAGTGCACGACGGCATAACATACCTCTGCCTCAACGCTTAGCTTCACATTTTCGGGATTGATAGCAGCAATGCTCACCTCGACCTGACCTTTGCGCGGAGAATGGAGCTTCTTAAAGTGGCGGCCAACGAACGCTCCGGTTCCCCTTTCTCCATCTAATACCTTTACAACAGGTTCGTCAGGGCCAGTTCTCTTCCAGACTTTCGAAGGAAACTCAAACGCATAGAGCTGATACCAGTCTCGTCCGCCGTCCAAGCGCACACCTAAGGTACGCACGGCGTGCAATCTATCGCGTCCACCTTTCGCGGCTATGACCGACTCCCATACCTTCTTTGCTGCTTCGACGTTTCGTTCAGGACTCGGTTTGCTCGACCATCCACACAGAGGGAGGAGAACAAGAAGTGCTATGACCATTGGTTTCATGCTAATAACCTCGGATGCCATGGGGGATAACCTCAAGAAAAGTGTGCCCCAGCCAGCTCAAAATACCTTTATTGGGATTGAATCGATCGACATCGAAGTACCCCTTTCCGTTCCCATCGCCTATGACTACCTGCAAGCTCCCAGGCCCAAATGTCTTGTTGTAGGAGCGATAGTCGATGTATCCTGGCCCTACGGCACTTGCATGCAACCCTCCCGTGTGCGTATTCGCAATGAAGCTAGTGCGATCGCCGGGTGCCCCAGGTTCACGCCGTGCAGTTCGGCGTTAACCTGGGATAAGGAATACTTGTTGATCCCGGCCGCGTCCACTGTTTTTGTCCTCTCGATCAGGCTCCGTCCACTCGATCTCATTCCATTTTCGCCATACGCGTACCGTCGGAAACTACTCCAAGTCCGTCGAGGCTGGTAACGTTTTTCCCGAAACAGTGGAGTTATCCCAGGTTAACGCCAACCACGGGCGCGAACCTGGGGCACCCGGCTGGCATTTCTCCCGCTCCGGGGTCGCGTGTCACCCTTACACCCGCCGCCGAAGGCGGCGCAAAAACTCGACCCAAAGAGCGGAGCCTCGGGAGGCAAAAACATCACCCGAGACGCCGACAGCGGCACTCAGAAACGGCAGGACCGTGCAGCTATTGGGGCTAATGAGCCCCACCGCCATCGTGCCGCGCGATCCACAGTGTGAATGCGCATGGCACGAAGCTTAACAACGCGGTTATTATGACGACTCCCACAAACGCCCCTGCAAAACCGAAGAACGGATACCCGGCCAAACCCTCAGAGTAGGCTCCAACAATCGTGGAAAGTGGGAAGGCCACGCCCAACGAGATTGGCGTGAACACCGTGAAAGCGATTGCTGCGGCACGAGCCGTGCGCACTGAGTAATCTGGCCGGAGCTTCTTAAAAATCCACCAAGCCGCAACTCCCACCGGAGTAAGTACCACCACCGCCAGCACGGGTACTTGCACGGCGGTCGGCAGGTTAGGTTTCTGCAAGAGGGGAAGCAAAGCAAGAATCAGCCCAAAATACGTGGCTGTAGTTATCAGCGATGCCACCCCGATAATCACGCACAGCCGAAATGTGGTGCGCATTCCCCACCTCCACGTCAGTGAACTGGACAAGTTACAAAGTCAACCGGGTGATCAACGAACAGGTACCAGCTCAACTGCAGCGGATTGCCGTTAGGCGTGTATTGGTTCAGCAGCTTTCCCCGGACGCAACTAGCCCATTTCTGACTCGGGAAGTTTGGAAAGCTCATGCAGATGTTGTAGAGGGCACTACCCGCTCCCGATCCATCTCGATACTTGTTGCAAAAACCCCATTCGGCCGGCACGTTGGGAATCGACTTGCCGTTATCTGCTTGGATTACAGGAGTTGTTGGCGTCCCGTTGTTTGCGGGAACTTGCATGGTGCTCACAAAAGTTCCCCTCAACGTGCCCCGGATGACGGGGAAGACGTAGGACTAGTTGTGGCCAACGAGATCTGTTCAACAATCCGAAGTAGAAGCGTGATCTCGACTATTGCCGCGACTGCAAACCACACGAGCGGAATATCCTCTAAGTAAAAGCACACGATGCTTCCCGCGGCACAGTGAATCAAAAGGGCGATAATGGCGGCCCACCAAGCCCGAGTTGGAGAGGCACGCTTCCGAAGGAAGATGAACAGGTTTCCAAACACAATCAGAGTTTCGCCAAGAAATGCGCCCCAATTCCTAGAGATCCCAACGCGAATCCCCGAGAGGTTGTAAGCGACTATTGAACCGACAATCGCAAGCGCCACCACTACCTCAATGATCACGGTTAAAACGCGTGTGGTTTTGTTAGTCGTCATAACCAATCGCCCGGCACTCACCGCTTGTGAATGAGGAAATCTCTTTGCCCAGCGCGTCCGCCATGGCGTAGTCGAGCGTGAACAGAAATGCCTGCCAGCCCGTCTTCTTCGCCACCTGCTTGGTCGCTTGGCTTAGCCATTGATTTCTGCTTAAACCGCCGCGAAGAGCCTTTGAGGCAGGAATCACAAGAGCGCCAGTGCGCCAGTTCGTGATCTGTTGGGTAAGCCACTGCGTAGGGTCAAAGTTCTCAATGCTTGAAGCAATGGACGTGGTCGTATTTACCATGTCGGCAAAATCGCTCTTACCGGGCAGCAGGTTGCCGAATGATTTCAGCGTTTCCTTTCCGAAAACGACAACACACAGCGGCTTCTTCGGATTTCCGTTGTTTGCGGGTGCGGTGGAACCGCCACTGTCCTCCACCATTAGCTCTATCTGGGCTACACTTCCGCCGCCCGTTGGCGGACCAAATCCTATTGGCGAACCAAATCCTGTTGGCGAACCAATTACGGTGACAATGCACGGAAGCCCGTCATGTGGATTTTCACATGACAACCCAAGCGGGTCTATGAAGTTTAGCGGACTATTCATCACGTAGGCATACCTGTTCCAGCTCTGGGGATTGAGGAGATCGACGGCGGCGAGTCCTGCGGGGTCGGGAGTCAGCCAGCGTCCGGCGTTGGGCGAGTACTGGCGGAACCATGTGTGATACTGACCGCTCTCCTCG